>JBMYWE010000151.1:0-6419 GCA_049607125.1 Granulosicoccaceae bacterium
CCTCCTCGACCATGACTCGCTCACCGGCCTTAAAAGTGACCGCATCGGCAATCTTCACGTCCTTGCCCAGGCGCACATGACGCATTTTCATTCCTTTGGAGTAGCGCCCGGAACACACGCGCAAAAAGGCAATGCGATCGCGGTGACGCGGATCCATATTGGCTTGGATCTTAAACACAAAACCGCTGAACTTGGCTTCCAGCGGGTCGACCTCGCGCGTCAGTGTAGCGTGCGGTTGTGGGCCGGGCGCAAACTTCACAAAGTCAGCCAGCAGCTCTTCCACACCAAAGTTGTTGATGGCCGAGCCAAAGAACACCGGCGTCAGCTCTCCCGCTAAATATTCTTCCACCACAAAGGGATTACTCGCCCCCTGCACCAGCTCCAGCTCCTCGCGAAGCTCCTCCACCTGCGTACCCAGCAGCTCATCCAAACGCGGGTTGTCTATACCTTGCACCGTCTCCCCTTCCTGCACCTTGCCATTGTGGTTCGGGCTAAAGAAAGTCACCGTGTCGTTGGCGATGTGGTACACACCCTTAAAGCGCTTACCCATACCAATTGGCCAACTAATCGGTGCGCAACGAATACCGAGTGAGGATTCAACTTCGTCGAGCAGATCGATGGCGTCACGGCCTTCGCGGTCGAGCTTATTGATAAAGGTCATCACCGGGGTCTGCCGCATGCGACAGATTTCCATTAACTTCTCGGTGCGGGTCTCTACGCCCTTGGCCACATCGATCACCATTAAGGCTGAATCCACCGCGGTAAGTGTGCGATAGGTGTCTTCCGAGAAGTCCTCGTGACCAGGGGTGTCAAGCAAATTGACCATGCAATCGCCGTAGGGGAATTGCATTACCGAGGAGGTTACCGAGATGCCCCGCTCCTGCTCCATCGCCATCCAGTCAGAGGTGGCGTGACGCGCCGCCTTGCGCCCTTTGACCGAACCCGCTAGCTGTATCGCCCCGCCGAATAGCAACAGTTTTTCGGTCAGCGTGGTCTTACCCGCATCCGGGTGAGAGATGATGGCGAAGGTGCGCCGGCGCTTGATCTCTTGATCCATTTCCATCGTGTCTTTGTCTACCGCACGTACTTGTCAGCGCGCCAGTATACCTCAGCCGGAAGCGTCAATGAGCTGTTCGACCGCCTAGCACAATTTGTAGGGCCAAAAAAAACCCCGCCGAAGCGGGGTTTTTTCAAGACTTAGCTTAAGTCTTAGTGGCCAGTAGCACCACCGGAACCTTGCGGTACACGGATGCTCTCAACCAGGTCCTGAATCTCCAGTGGAGGCTCAGCCGTTACGCGAGATACCATGAAGGCCACCGCGAAATTCACGATTGCGCCAACTGTACCGAAGGCGTTAGGCGTGATACCCATGAACCAGTTCGCGCCCATGTCGCACAAGAAAGAAGTTCCTGGGATGAACATGATGCCCTTGTGCTGGAAGATGTACAGCAGAGTCACGGTGATACCAGAAATCATACCGGCGATCGCACCAGCGCGGTTAATACGCTTGGAGAAGATACCCATCATGATCGCTGGGAACAGCGAAGAAGCCGCCAGACCAAAGGCCAGAGCTACCGTACCCGCTGCGAACCCTGGTGGGTGCAGACCCAAGTAACCCGCGACCCCGATGGCAACCGCCATGGAGATACGACCAACCATCAACTCGGAAGAGTCAGAGATATTTGGCGCGAAGATACCTTTAACCAAATCGTGCGAAACCGCTGAAGAGATCGCCAACAGCAGACCAGCAGCTGTTGATAGTGCAGCAGCCAGACCACCCGCAGCTACCAGGGCGATAACCCAGTTAGGTAGTTTAGCGATTTCAGGATTGGCCAGTACGATGATGTCACGGTCAACTTTCAGCTCACTACCGGCCCAGCCGTAACTGTCAGCAGTGGCTTTGAAGTCTTCGTTCTTATCGTTGTAGTACTGGATAAGGCCGTCGCCGTTCTTATCTTCATACGTCAACAGGCCCGTCTTCTCCCAGTTCTTGAACCACTGTGGGCGCTGCTCATAAGAGAGAGTGCCTTCAGCCGTACCAATTTGACCTGGATTCAGAGTGTCTACCAAGTTCAAGCGAGCCATCGCCGCAACTGCAGGAGCAGTGGTGTAAAGGATCGCGATGAAAACCAGTGCCCAACCAGCAGATGAACGTGCGTCTTTTACTGTAGGAACAGTGAAGAAACGAACGATTACGTGTGGCAGACCGGCTGTACCGATCATCAGTGACATGGTGTAGAAGAAGGTGTTTAGACGATTGCCTTCGGTGGAGGTGTACTCCTTAAAGCCCAACTCACCGATAACCGTGTTCAGCTTTTGCAGCAGCGGCGTGCCGTCTGCCACTTGCCCACCAAGACCCAACTGTGGAGAAGGGTTGCCAGTCAGCTCAAGAGAGATGAACACAGCAGGAACGGTGTAAGCGAAGATCAGTACGCAGTACTGAGCGATCTGGGTGTAGGTAATACCTTTCATTCCACCGACAACGGCGTAGATGAATACGATGGTCATACCGATGTACAGACCGGTGTCGTAATCCAATTCAAGGAAGCGAGAAAATGCAACCCCAACACCTTTCATCTGACCGATAACGTAAGTCAGTGAAGCAATGATCAGACAGATAACAGCAACGGTACGCGCAGTCTTGGAGTAGAAGCGATCACCGATAAATTCAGGAACGGTAAATTTACCGAACTTGCGAAGATAAGGTGCCAAACAGCATGCCAACAGAACGTAGCCGCCTGTCCAACCCATCAAGAAGACAGAACCGCCGTAACCCAAGAAGGCGATCAAGCCCGCCATGGAGATGAAAGATGCAGCAGACATCCAGTCAGCAGCGGTAGCCATACCATTGGCAACTGGATGTACGCCGCCGCCGGCAACGTAGAAGTCAGTGGTCGAACCCGCACGAGAACGGATAGCGATGTAGATGTACAACAAGAAGGTGGCGCCAACCACCAGGTACGTCATTGTTTTTAAATCCATAACTCTATGACTCTCTTAGTGGTTATTCTTCGACGCCGAATTCACGGTCAATCGCGGCCATACGCCATGAGTAGAAAAAGATCAAAACTACAAATGTGTAGATAGATCCTTGCTGAGCGAACCAAAAGCCCAAGGGATAACCTAAGAATGAAAATGCATTGAGTTGATCGACAAACAAAATGCCGCAACCAAATGACACGATAAACCAAACAATAAAGATTTTGACTAAGAGGCTTATATTCGCCTTCCAATAGCCGTCCTTTGTGTTTTGCATACACTAACTCCTAGTGAGGGATACTCTGAACGGACGCAAAGATTACCATGTGAACGTGCTTGATCGAGCGCTGAGAGAAACTATTTTTCAGGATTTTTATTTCTTTACATACAAAGACTTACGCCATCCACGCAGAATTACTACAAATACAACGCTACTTTTGGTAACGCTGTTTTGTTTCGAAAAGTAGTATCTTGCATGTTCCTTTCGCGCACAATGCATCAGCTTGCGAAACAATAGTGCTGCCTCGCAGAACCAAAAAACCTATCGCGTGCCGCTGTCATAAAAAATCTCTTAAACATTCAAAACAGCCTCACCGCCAATGGCCGCGGCCACCGCCGACACGCTAACAACTATTTGACAGCCTCCAACGAGATTGGCCAGACTGCGAGGCCTCCGCCTTAGCAAGCCAAGTTCATGAGTGCAAAACCCAATAGACATCGCCAATTGCGCGCTTTTTGTTACGCTGCGCAGACCGGCAGTATTTCTAGAGCCGCGAGTCAGCTAGAACTCAGCCAACCCTCGATCTCTCTGCAAATTCAGGCCTTAGAACGCGAGTTGGGAGTTCAGGTGTTCGAGAGGCGCGGGCCCAAAATACAACTCACGCCCGCTGGCGAAACACTGCTCGAAATAGCCCAGCCTCTGATAGACGGCATCGAGCACTTGAGCACCGAGTTTCACGCTCGCCTCGGGGACGCAGACAACGGTTTTCTGGATATTGCCGCAGGTGAATCCACCTTGCTATATATACTGCCCGAGGTGACCAAGCGCTTCAGCGACAACTACCCACACGTCACCGTGCGCCTGCACAATGTCACCGGCCAAGATGGCATGGAGAAGTTGCGCGCCGATGAAGTCGAGTTTGCCGTGGGATCCATGCTCGACGTGCCCGACGACATGGACTACTACCCCATCTTCAATTACACGCCGACGCTGATCACGCCGCCCGAGCATCCCTTGAGCCAACTAGAAAAAATCACCCTCGCGGACATTGGGCAGTACGGGCTGATCCTACCACCAAGGCACTTGGCCACTTGGGGTGTGGTGGATTTGGTGTTCCAGCAACACGAAGTTCCCTATCGCGTACACATGGAAGCTGGCGGTTGGGAGGTGATCAAACGCTATGTTGCCATGGATCTCGGCATCAGTATTGTCACGAGTATCTGCCTGCAAGATCAAGAGCCACTGTTCACCTACCCTCTATCGCAATTTTTCCCCGACCGCAGCTACGGCGTGGTGATTCGGCGCGGTAAATTTATCAGCCCTCAAGCTAAGTGTTTTTTGCAGACGCTGGCACCGAACTTCGAGCAGCTCAAACCGGTGGACACCAAAATTTCCAACAGCAAGCGACTCTCGGCGAGTAGGCGCCAAACACAACCCAAGCTGAGCCTGGAGGACGACAACTAATGACCCAAACCATTTGGACACCTCGCATGACAGTCTCGGCCGTGATCGAGCGTGACAACAAGTTTCTGATAGTCGAAGAAATCGACGACGGCCAACAAGTTTTCAATCAACCCGCAGGCCACCTTGAAGATAAAGAGAGCCTCATCGACGCGATCGAACGAGAAGTGCTAGAGGAGACAGGCTTCCTCTTCACCGCCAGTGCTTTTACTGGACTCTACCGCTGGTCGCCGCCGCATTTGGACCTGACGTTTATGCGAGTAAATTTCATCGGCCACATCGGTGCACAACCCGTCTCTGATAAACTGGACAACGATATCATCGCCACTCACTGGCTCAGCGCCAGCGAGCTAGAACAGCGGCCACTGCGTAGCCCACTGGTGATGCGATGTATTGAGGATTACCTGCAGCGTCCCCACTATCCGCTAGACGCCCTTATTGAGCAAAGCTAACAAAACACCAATTCATGAGCCAGCTAAACAACAAACACATTGTCATCGGTATGTCAGGAGGCGTCGACTCCTCAGTGGCAGCCCATCTCCTGGTGCAACAAGGTCACCAAGTGGTCGGTGTCTTCATGCAAAATTGGGAAGACGAAGAAGGCGACTGCACCGCTCGTCAAGACTACCGAGACGCCTCTGCCGTTTGCGCACAGCTGGGCATTGAACTGCACGCCGTCAACTTCGCCGCCGAATATTGGGACAGAGTGTTTAGTCACTTTCTCAGCGAATATCAGGCGGGTCGAACCCCGAACCCTGACATCCTTTGCAATCGCGAGATCAAATTTAAAGCCTTTTTGGACTACGCCCGCGAACTTGGTGCAGACGCTATCGCCACAGGGCACTACGCACGTCACGGAACAGCGTCCGGTCAAGCCGCCCTACTCCGTGGTGTCGATGAGTCCAAAGACCAGAGCTATTTTTTGCACGCTTTGAATCAAGAGCAATTGTCACCTAGCCTCTTTCCACTCGGTGAGTTGGAAAAAACCCACGTTCGCGAAATTGCGCGCAAAGCTAATCTGCATGTGGCTGGCAAGAAAGACAGCACCGGCATCTGCTTTATTGGTGAGCGCCATTTCAACGAATTTTTGAGCACTTACTTGCCCGCACAATCAGGTGAGATCGTCGGCCCGGACAACGAACTACTAGGCCATCATGGCGGTCTGATGTATTACACACTGGGCCAGCGACGCGGGCTTGGTGTGGGCGGCACTCAAAACCACGGCGAAGACGCATGGTTTGTTGCACACAAGTCGCTGTCAGACAATCGGCTGCACGTGGTTCAAGGGCACGACAACCCCGCCTTGTTTAAGCAGTCTTTTAAAGTAGAAGACATCAATTGGTGTCGAGTCACTCCTGACGCCGCAACGCTGCGATGCACCGCTAAGATTCGCTACCGGCAAACAGACATGCCTTGCACACTGACATTTGGCAGTGATGCTCACAGTGCCAAGGTAGTATTTGATCAGGCGACCCGAGCCGTCACCCCGGGACAGAGCGCTGTTTTCTACAGCGGCGAAGAATGCTTGGGTGGCGGTGTTATTTGCGATTTCAATGCAACGGAGAACTAAGTGAGAAAGTCCACAGAGAACCAGGTGCTCGCTCTTGCGGCCATACTGGAAGCCGCCACTCTAGTGGACGAGCTTGCCAATGAAGGCAAATGTGATCAGAACCGCCTGCACGTGCTTTTGGACAGCGTGTTCAGCATAGAATCAGACAGTTTAGAGGCCATTTACGGTGGTCGAGCTGCACTGGCGCCT
>JBMYWE010000152.1:0-6408 GCA_049607125.1 Granulosicoccaceae bacterium
CTGCTACCTCTTCGACCAAGCCGCGCGCCCGCTGCTGGCCGAGAAGTTTATGCCCAAGATCAAAACCGATGTTATCGGTGGTGGTCTGCAGTTGCCCGACAACGGCGTGGACAACGCCCAGCTGATCGCCGTCAACGGCGCGCTGCGCAACCACAGCGTCGAGATCATCGGCGAAGAGCTGCGCGGCTACATGACCGACATGAAAGCCATCGTTTAGTCGGCTTTCGCATCATGCGAGCAAAGCCACGGCGCCTCAAAGCGTCGTGGCTTTTTTGTAGGGCCTGCCTGTTCATCAAAACCAAACTCGGCAGCGCATCAAGCAATTCATTGGTGCGCCAGTGCTCTCTAGGCTATAACACCACCTCACCACACGACACCGTGGATTTTGGAACAACCCCACCCGCGGGGTGCACTTGCTCATCAACCCCCTGCTCTCGGTGCCTGTTAACCACAAAGGTGGCTACCACTCCTTGCGCTTAGACACCTAAAATGCCCTAACATGACAAGACCCCACGGAAAGAAATCGAATGGAAGCCAAATCACTCGCCACACTGTGCATACGTTTGCTCGCGCTCTACACCATCTGGAGGTTTATAACCCATTTTCCACTAGCGCTATCCGCTGTTTGGAGCGAACAAACCGAGACCGACGTCGGCTTTCCGCTCGTGGTCGCAATGGCCGTGCTGATGCCGCTGTTACTTTCGGCTTTGATGTACGCATTCTCCGCCAAACTGGCCGGATTCATCGTATCCAACTTGAACAACACGGCATCGCCAACCACTCCAGCGAACCATCAGATCCACGCGATTGCCATCTCCACCGCAGGCTTGGTGATGTTCCTTTGGACTCTCCCCAAATTGCTTTCCTACCTCGCCCACAATTTAACGCTGGAAGAGCACAGCGCAAACCTTAGCATCGGTCTAGACACCCTAATAGTGCCACTATTGCAATGTCTATTTTCCCTTACGATGGTCTTTGGCGCCGCCCCATGGACAAACGCAATACGCGGGCTCAAAACCTTTGGGTTAAATAACAAATAACACAGGGTGTTTACTGTCGCGTGCCTGAGTAAGAAAGCTCAAGCGCATTTTCAAAATATCCGCCATCGGTCCTGCCCCCTAGCTACGCAAAGCACACACCAAACTTCAAGCTAGTCAAATAAGCGCCTACAACAACAAGCTCACATCGGACACAGGTCGGGTACAGCAGGCCAACACATAGCCCTCTTCCACTTCAGCATCGCGGATTCCACCGTTGTGCACCATATGTGTCTCGCCACTGAGCACCTTGACTTTGCACGTGCCGCACACTCCAAAGTTGCAAGCACTCGGAATATTCAGCCCAGCACTTTTTACCGCTTGCAACAAGGTCTCTCCCTGGTGACTGCTGGCCGACGTGCCGGTCAACGAAAAATGTACCTGCGCGGGTTTGGCATCAACCAAAACAGTGTCTTCGTGCTCCAACGCACCCGCAGACTCTTCCAGCACCGGCGCAGCAAAACTCTCCTCGTGGTAGCGGTCCATATCAAACCCTACCGCAATCAAAACATCGCGCACGGTTTGCATAAAAGGTTCTGGGCCACAGCAAAACACTTCACGCTCATAAAAGTCTGGCGTGCTCAGTTCCAGAATCAGTTGGTTAAATCGACCGATATAACCACTCCATGCAGCATACTCATCGCGCTCAGCGACTATCCATGACAGACTGATACCCGGCACACGTGCAACCCAGTTCTCTACGTTTTTACGAAAAATAATATCGGAGGGCTTTCTGGCTGAGTGGATAAAGCTGATGTCTAGGTCACTGCCTCGGTCGAACAGGAAGTTGGTCATTGACATCATCGGCGTAATGCCACTACCCGCCGAAATAAAGCAGTATTTCCTGGCCGGATAATTGTAAAGATGAAAATGCCCGGCCGGTCCATGCGCCCGTAGTTTCATGCCCAACTGCAAGTGATCCAGCATCCAGCGTGTCCCCACACTATCGCTCTGCGCCTTGACGGTCACCGATAGGCTCATCGGCCGCGAAGGGCTCGAGGAGATCGTGTAGGTGCGGTACTGAGTCTCGCCATTGATCGGCAACTCAAGTGTGATGAACTGGCCCGGAGCGAAACTGAAATACCCTCCCCCATCCGGCCTGAAGGTAAAGGTTTTGGTGTCTTTAACTTCCGGCACCACGCTCACCACCTCGAGTAATTGATCCCGGTCCACCCAAGGGGCTGAATGTTCCAGATAGACATAGGGTGACTGCCGTTCGGCTTCAGCGAATCGACTGACCTGCTCCGCCATTGCCTTGCTGTTCGGGTCGTTTGATTCGGCGATCTCCGAGAGAGTAACTGGCGCTTGATACTCGTTTGCCCCATGGGAGGGAGGTGGGCCAGCGCTAATCATCGTCGGCAGGGGCAACGGGCGAACAACTCCCTGTCTCTCAGCGATCTGGTCTGGCTTTGGCTGGGCGGTCAAGCCCTTCACCATAAAGTCGCAATACCAGTCGATAAACTGCGACACACCATCTTCGTGAATCGTGGAGTATGGACCGGGTACATAAGCTGGGCTATTGACCCCCAGCTGGTTATTTTCCACCAATTCGCGGTCTTGGTCGTTGGTGGCAAGCCAAACAGCCGTTAGCTCGTCCAGTTGGTAATCAACCCCTTCGACTGCATCTTCGTGCACCAACCAGGTGGTTTCAACGCGGGTTTGCTGCGGGCCGAGCGGCGTCACCACAAAGGTCACCGCGTAATCTGAAAGAAAGTGATTCCAGGTGTTTGGGTAGTGAAAAAGCAACAGCGAGCCCAATGCGCGTTCTGCACTATCCACCATCGGTTTGGCCGAAGCGACTTGGCGAGACAAGGTAAAAGACTCGGCTCCCTCTGTCAAAGGAATGCGCTGCACCCGAAACTGGCCACTGTCTGCCAGATGAAAGCGACTGTCCAGCCCCAGCGACTCACATTTGTCCCAGTGTTCGGCGATAGCGCTGGCGTCACCTTCCGCAGAGACACCGGTCATGGCTGGGTCATCGGAATAGGTACGACACAACTCAGGGTGGCTACCGGCACAGTGATAACACTCGCGGTTATTTTCAACAACCAGCTTCCAGTTGCCCTGTTCGACAATCGAGCTTCTGTACGCCACCTTGGCCTGCTTCAATCGGTGCGGTTTTAGATAGGCGCCCACTTGCTCCCGCAACGGGGTGATATCGGGCGCTTGATTGGCTAAACAAATAAACAGTAAGCCTTCGACGCTGCAGCAATGTACCCCGTGTAAACCATGCGCTTTAGGATCGAAATCCCCGCCCATTTCCTTCGCAAAACTCAAATTCCCATCGAGGTCATAAGTCCACTGGTGATACGGGCAAACCAGGTTTGCGCTGTTGCCCCGCTCGCCCAAACACACTTTGGATCCGCGATGACGACAACTGTTGTGGAAGGCGCGAATGTCACCTGCGGCATTGCGCACGATCACCACATTGGCATCGCCAAACTGCCGATTAACCCAATCGCCAGCGCAGGGAATATCCACGTCGTGACCCACAAATAGCCACTCACGGTAGAACAACAACTGCAGATCAGCCTCAAATATGGACTCATCCTTATAAAACGCTTGCTCCAGACTGTACCCTGCGCGGCGGCGGCGCAGCATGCCCGCCAGATCGGTTGCCCCTTTCATCAATTCTCCCTATCACTTACACGTCCGCACTAGCAGCGCGAAACACGCCGCTAGACAGGGACAAGGGCGGCTATCGTTACATAAAGAGACAGGCTAAAAATGCACCACAGGCGACTAGAATAAGTCTCCTGAAACCACAACGCATAACACAAATAAAAAGACGGCGAACAGCACTACTTCAACAAATCCGTACCGCAATGACTTTCCATCGCGCCTCACCGATTAAGCGCGATCCATTGGTTTCACCATTCTCTGGCGGTTCTGCTGAAGCGGAACACACGCCCCTCCACTGCGCCATCATGTCTGGGCAGTACACGCCCGGCGAGCGCGTCAGAAAAGAAAATGCCAGTCCAAGGCGCCAGCTCACAGCAGCATATAAGCCAGTACGCCGTAGCGAGCACCTTTACCCAGGGTAACCAAAGACACAAACCACAACAGCGGAACCCGCAAAAAACCAGCAACGACCGTGATCGGATCACCAATGACAGGCACCCATGCCAGCAGCAACGAGCACAGGCCAAAACGCTGAAACCGCTCCTCGGCGTGCGCTAAATCAGCGTCACCCATTTTGAGCCAACGCTTGGCCAGCGCGGTGCCGCCCCAATACCCCAGAGCGTAGTTGGTCAGCGAGCCCAGCACATTGCCCGTCGTGGCCACCCACACCAAAGTCACCGGGTTGACGTGTTGCGACAACAGCACGCTGAACAGCACTTCCGAGCCCAGAGGCAGCACCGTGGCGGCCAAAAAAGCGGCCACAAACATCCCAGTCAAACCCCATTCCAGTAAGGCATCTACCATAGCCGTAACTCTCTCACTGGCGCTGCAGAGCCCGTGTTCACGCCACGCGCATGAGGCCACCGCTTTGCTCCAGCGCAAACGGAAAGAGGCACAGCAATCGAACCAGCTAAAAACAAAAGGAACATGGAAAAACTCGGATACAGCGAAGAGGCATTGTGCCACCTGTTGCGCGCAGTAAGCCATTGCTATGCCACCCGCCACCCCCGACAATACGCCTACACAGCAAACTCCCGAGATCACCATGCACATTATTGTCGCCTCTCTCAACCCGGCCAAACGGCGCGCTGTGGAAGACGCGCTGACCCATTTGTGGCCAAAACAAGCAATCACCGTATCGGGCGTCAGCGTGCCCTCAGGCGTCGCAGACCAACCCCTGAGCGACCAGGAAACCTGGCAAGGCGCGCATAATCGCGCGCTAGCAGCCGCCGAACGACACCCAGAAGCTGACTACTGTGTAGGACTGGAAGGCGGCATCGACACCCTGCATCAACAGGTGTCCACCTTTGCATGGATAGTTGTGCGCAGCCGTGAGGGTCAACATAGCCAATCGCGCACCACAAGCCTGCCCCTGCCAAGCAGCATCACCTCACTAATCGAACAAGGGCTGGAGCTGGGCGACGCCTGTGACCGAGTATTTGCCACGCACAATGCCAAACAGAAAAGCGGTGCTATTGGGTTACTGACCAACAACCGCTACACCCGATCCAGCGTATACACGCAAGCAGTGGTTTTCGCCATGGTCGGTTTGACTAGCTAAACAAGAAGGCGCAATTTTGCGGGGCAGACAGGGCCTTAAATCTCGGGCAACAGCACCGGCCCAGAGCCGGAAAAACTCAAGGCCAATTCCTGGCCGACTTCGTAGGGGTTATCCACATCGCCCGACACGGCAAACAAGGGGCCGAAGGGCGTATCCACCGAGTACTCCATGTGGCCGCCCACGTAGGTTGATTTGGCAATGCAGGCAGCGATCATATCGGGCGAGCCGGTGGGCAAAAGCTGTACGCGACTCGGGCGCACAGCAACCGTTGCCGAGCCGGGCGACATGCCACGCGCAGGCAAGTTATATTGGTAGTCACCGATACTGATGTCCGCCATTTCACCGACAACTTGATTTATCTGACAGGGAATCAAATTCGCCTCACCGATAAAATCGGCAACAAAGGCGTCAGCCGGTGCCTCGAACAACTCTCTCGGCGTTCCCTCCTGCGCGATGGCCGCATTGCGCATCACAATGATACGGTCGGACACAGCCAGCGCTTCTTCCTGGTCATGCGTGACATACACCACCGTTAAACCGAGGCTCTGCTGAATATCGCGAATCTCCTCGCGCACTTGCCGCCTGAGTTTGGCATCCAAGTTGGACAACGGCTCATCGAACAACAAAACCTGAGGTTCCAGCACCAGCGCACGCGCCACCGCAACACGCTGCTGTTGTCCGCCAGACAACTCACTGGGCAAGCGCTCGGCAAACGCCGCTAGGCCAACTATCTCGAGACCAGCCATCGCGCGTTCACGCGTCTCGGACTTGTTAAAGCCGCTGTAATTGAGTCCGTAGGACACATTCTCCATCACTGTCATGTGCGGAAACAACGCATAGGACTGAAAAACCATCGACACGTCGCGATCGGTCGCGGGCAATTTGGTGACATCTTTTTCACCGATCCAGATGCGCCCCTTGGAAGCGATTTCCAAGCCGGCAATCATGCGCAACGTGGTTGTTTTGCCGCAGCCCGACGGACCCAATAACGTCACCAAAGTGCTCGGCTCAATGGTCAGCGAAATATCATCAACCGCTAAAACATCTGTGCCGTACACCTTGGACACGTTTTCAATGATGCGCCAGAAGAACTTGGCGGTGTGCGGTATTGCATGAACTCTGCGGCACTACGCTTCATTTCGAAGGATGACATGGAAGCGGAGGGATACGGCGCGTACCTGTATCTAT
>JBMYWE010000153.1:0-6356 GCA_049607125.1 Granulosicoccaceae bacterium
CCGGCGCGCCGCACGATCACGGTGTCGCCCATTCGCACATCCTTGCGCGCTACCTCCTGCATGTTGTGCAAGGTGGCATTAGAGACGGTCACTCCACCGACAAAAAGAGGCTCCAACTTGGCCACAGGGGTGATGGCGCCGGTTCGTCCAACTTGAAACTCCACCGACAATAAAATGGTGGTTTTTTCTTCGGCGGGGAATTTGTAAGCGGTGGCCCAACGCGGTGCGCGCGCCACTTGTCCGAGTTGCTGCTGCGCGCTGAGCGAGTCAACTTTAAAAACCACCCCGTCAATTTCATAGGGCAAGTCGGGCCGCGCTTCGGCGATAGACTCGTAAAAAATCTGACAGGCCTCAACCCCCTTCAGGCTCGCCCACTGCTCACTGATGGGCAGACCCCATTGCTTTAACTGTTGCAAGCGTCCACTGTGGCTATCTGGCAGCAACTTGTCGTCTGAACTACCACCCACAGCATAGATGTAGACATCCAGCGGTCGGCTGGCAGTGATACGCGAATCGAGCAAACGCACACTGCCCGCTGCAGCATTGCGCGGATTCACGAAAACTTTATTGCCGTGCTTTTCCGCCTCGACATTAAACGCCGCAAAGGCCGCACTTGGCATAAATATCTCGCCGCGGACCTCGAGTTCTTGCGGCCAGCCCTCGCCCGACAAGCGCAAGGGAATCGCCTTGACGGTGCGAACATTGGCGGTGATGTCTTCCCCGCGTTCACCGTCGCCGCGAGTCGCCGCCAATACCATCAGCCCATCGCGGTAAACAATAGAAACGGCCAGACCATCCAACTTGGGCTCGCCGACATAATCAACCAAAGCGTTGGGCTGCAGCGCCAGACGGTCGCGCACACGTCGGTCGAAGTCTGCCAGCTCCTCCGAGCCAAACACATTGGACAAGGACAGCATGGGTCGTGTGTGCACTACTGTCTCAAAGCCCGCCAACGGCTCGGCGCCCACGCGCAGCGTGGGAGAATCAGGAGATTGCAGCTCAGGGTGCTCGCGCTCTAGCTCCTGCAACTCGCGAAACAACGCGTCGTAGGCGGCGTCGCTAATCTCCGGCGCATCGAGCTGATGATACAAACGGTTGTGGTGGCTGAGCTCTCGTTGGAGCTGGGCGGCGCGAGCGGCCACCTCAGAGTTTGATTTTTCCAAAGTGTCTACTCATTGAGAAATCGACGATGACACGGCTCGTGAGGACCATGTAGGTTCGAATTTAGTCCGGCGCGCGCAGCTGGACAATATCGACCAAAGATTTAGGCACGTGTCCGAATAAATTCAAACCTACAGTCAGAGACATACCCACCCATGTCGTGGTCGATATTTTAACTCACGTGGTCGTGGGTACCGTAGCGCGCGTTGGCGCTGCGGATCAGCCGCGCGCGCGTTTCTTCTAGGGCGTTGCGCGTCAGCGGCGCGTGGTTTTCGTCACGCAGCTCGGCGTCTAAGGCCTGCGCTAGCTCGTGTGCTTCAGAGAGCATCATGTCGAAGGCGACGTCGTCACGCAGCGGACCAGGCAATTGCAAGAAAAACGAGACCCCAGGTGTGGTCATGCTGTCCATGTTGTCGATATCGAAGTAGCCGGGCTCGACGGTATTGACCACACTAAACAGTGTTTGCTGGTTAAATCGCGAGTGGAAGATACGCATCTCGCCGTGTTCAAAGCTTCGGCCTAAAAACTGCCCTTTCAAGGCCGCGCCAGACAGCACTCGGCCAGGTTTGGCCATGACATTAAGGCTGGTTAACTCACGGTCGCTGGCGTAAGAGCTCGGCGAGAGGATTTCCTCGGCATCGTCCTCGTCAAACAAATTGGCGTCGAGTTGTGGCTCCATTTCCTCGCGCACCGTCTCGGCGTATTGCTCGCCGTTTTCCACCTGAACACCGGGCGACAAATCGTCGAAGATGGGGTCCAACTCAGCCGGCAACCGGGCGGACTCCGGTCGGGTGTTTTCGCTAGAACGGCTGTGCAGGGCCTGCTCAAGCATCTCTTGATCGAGGCTGCGGTTGCTCACCGTGGAGTTGAGGTCGATCAGCTCCGCACCTTGCCGGTCTTGCTGCGCATCGCCTTTGATGCGACGACCACCGAAAAAGTACCGTCCGTAACTCATCAGCAGAACGGCAAGTCCGCCGCCAATTAGCAACCAGCTCAAAGTTTCTATCATTTGTTTGCCACTCTTTTCATTGATCTGGGTGTCACGCCGACACCATTTCCGCTGCCTCAGCCACATCCACCGACACCAGACGCGACACGCCTGGCTCGTTCATCGTAACCCCAGACAACTGGTCCGCCAGTTCCATGGTCTGTTTGTTGTGAGTGATAAAGATGAACTGTACTCTCTTCGACATTTCTTTGACAAGTTCACAGAAGCGCCCCACGTTGGCGTCGTCCAGTGGCGCGTCCACCTCATCGAGCATACAAAAGGGCGCGGGGTTGAGGTCAAAGAAGGCAAATACCAAGGCCACCGCTGTCAGCGCTTTTTCACCACCCGACAGCAAGTGGATACTGGTCACGCGCTTACCCGGCGGTCGAGCCTGCACGGTCACACCGGCGCTGAGCAGATCGGCCTCGGTCAGCGCCAATTCGGCCTGCCCACCGCCAAACAAGCGCGGAAAATACTCTTGCAGTTTGGTGTTGACCGCGTCGTAGGTCTCTTTGAAGCGCTGACGCGTCTCGCGGTCAATTTTGGCGATGGCGGCCTCGAGGGTTTCTAGCGCCTCGGTGACATCGGCGTGTTGCTTGCGCAAGTATTCATCGCGTTTACCCGCCTCATCGTACTCATCGATGGCGGCGAGGTTGATCGCGCCCAGTCGCTGGATGCGCGTCTGTACATCCTGGAGCCGGGTAGACCACTCGCGCAGCGAGGCATTGTCGGGCACTTCGGCCAACACGGTAACCGCGTCGGCCTCCATCTCGGTTAATTGCTCTTCGACGGTTTGCACGCGCACTTGTAACTCGTGGCTAGCGAGGCGCTGCTGGTTGAGTCGCTCGCGCACCTCAAGACTATCGCGCTCGGCCTGAGTGCGCGCCTGCTCCTGCTCGCGCACCGCCTGCTCGATGGCCTCGCTCTTCTCGCGCGCTTTGGCCAGTTTTTCTTCGGCGACCGAGCGCTGCTCCAGCAGCTCGGTCAGACGCTCGCCGATTTCATCGTCTGGGTCGGCGCCATCTTCAAGCTGTAACAATAATTGCTCGCGGCGCTCGCTCATGTGTTTGAGCTGGCTCTCCATGCGCACCAAGTTCTGCTCGGTCGAGCTGCGCTGGCTGCGCAAGGTTTCCACCCGAATGGCGGCCGTCTGGCTGGCATCGCTGCTGCTCTGCGCCTGCTCGCGCGCGGCCTGTAAGCGCAAGCTCAGTTCGGCGTTGCGCGCATCGAGCAAGCTGCCCTCGTCCACCAGCGACAGCTGCTGCTCGGTGGCCATCTCGGCGGCCTCGCGGGCTTCTTCACGCTCGAGGGTATCGCTCTCCAGTTGCTCGGCGATCTCACGCAGCTCGTCGTCCAAACGCGTGATGCGGGCCTCACCCTGCTCCAAGCGCTGGCGCAAGCTGCGAGACTGACCGCTGATGTCCGAAGTCTCAGCCAAGCAATCGTTGAGCGCCTGCTGCGCACGGTCGCGTTCGGACTCAGCCTCGGACAATTGCGCAGCCAGTGCGTCGCGCTGCTCGAGCAGCTGCGTCTCCTGCGCGGCGAGGGTCTCAAGACGTAGGCTGAGGTCGTTTATCTCTTGCTCGCGTGCCAATACGCCGTCGCTGCCATCAACCCCGCGGGCCACGCGCACCCAACCGCTACCCACACGTTCGCCAGCTCGGGTGACGATGTACTCGCCCTCGGCCAGTTGATCGCGCTGTGCCAGTGCTTGCTCCAGAGTCTCGGTATAGCGCACGCCATGCAGCAGGGCCAACACGCTAACCGGTGCCTGCACCTTGGCTGCCAGCATGGGCTCGCGCGCAGTCGGCAACTGCTGGTTTGAAGCGCTATCCCAGAGGCTGACAGCGCCCTCTTCTAGGCTGCCCAAGGGCGCGGCGATACGCTGTAGATCATCTACGCCAACCGCGTCAAACAACTCACCGAGCACCGCCTCGACAGCGCGCTCCCAGCCGTTGTCCACCTGAATTTGCTCAGCCAATCGCGGGCGCTCGCTGAGGCCATATTGCTCCAGCCACTTGCCACCTGCCGCCGCGTTGTCACGCAAGGCCGCTTGTTGAAGCGCCTCGAGGGAGGCCAGTCGACCACGCCCCAACTGTAGCTGATCGCGGGTCTCGCTCAGCTCTTCGGCGCAACGCTGACTTTGCTCGCGTGTCTCAGAGACCTGATGACGCAAGGCCTCGAGGCTCTGCTGGCGCTCGGCCACTTGCTCGTTGGCCATCTCCTCGCGGGCGGCCAGCTCTTCAAGTTCCATCGACAGCGATTGCAAGTCAAATTGGCCGCGCTCTTCGTTCAGTCGCTGGGATCGGGCTTGCAATTGCTGGATGCTGCGCTCGGCGTGCTGCTCGCGGTTTTGTTCGAGTTGCAGCTGGCGGTTGATCTCGGCGCGGCGGCGGTTGAAGTCGTCGCTCTCCTCGCGGTAGGCGGCGATGGCCGCCTCGGCACCGGCGAGCGCCGCAGCGGTGGCCTGCTGGCCCGCCTGCACTTCACCTAAGGAGGGCTCCTGCATGGCGAGCTCTTCGGCGATATCTTCGAGGCGCTGGCGGTCTTGCTCGACGTGCTCCTGCGCTTCACGCCAAGCCTGCTCGGCTTGGGCGTATTCACGCTCGCTTTGCTCGCGCATTTGTTTTTGGTGCTTGATCGACTGCTCGACCCGCGATACCTCTGCACCCAATTGATAGAATGCCGCCTGGCGCTGGTTGAAGCTCTCCTGGCTTTCGGTCAGGCTCTCGCGCTCACTCTCTATAGCGGCCTCGGCCTCGCGTTGACGCGATAACGCTTCTTCGAGCCCGGTTTCTATTTCGGCGCATTTGAGCTGACGCTGGTCGAACTCGTTTTTGTGCTCCTGCCAGCGCAGCGCCAGCACTTCAGCCGACAGTGTGCGCTCCTCAGCCTTGTATTCTTTGTAGCGTTCAGCGGTGCGCGCCTGACGCTTGAGGTGCGCCAACTGCTTGTCCACCTCTTCGCGCAGGTCATTCAGGCGGTCGAGGTTCTCGCGGGTGTGGCGGATGCGGGTCTCGGTTTCGCGACGACGCTCTTTGTACTTGGAGATGCCCGAGGCTTCTTCTAGGAAGACGCGTAGGTCTTCGGGCTTGGCTTCGATCAGACGCGACACCATGCCCTGTTGAATGATGGCGTAGCTGCGCGGCCCAAGACCGGTGCCGAGGAAGATGTCTTGGATGTCGCGGCGTCGGCACTTGGTGCCGTTGAGAAAGTAGGTAGACTGGCCATCGCGACTAACTTGGCGCTTGACCGAGAGTTCGGCGTATTGGGCGTATTGCCCGCCAAGCCGCCCCTCGGCGTTGTCGAAGATCATCTCCACGTGCGCCTGACCAACAGGCTTGCGCGCGCTGGAGCCGGTGAAGATAACGTCGTCCATGCTAGCGCCGCGCAAGTACTTGGCGGAACTCTCACCCATCACCCAACGCACGGCGTCGATGGTGTTTGATTTGCCACAGCCATTCGGCCCAACAATGCCCACCAGATTACTGGGGAACTTGACCACGGTGGGGTCTACAAATGACTTAAAGCCAGCCATTTTGATACGACTGAGACGCATGTGACGGAGATGTTTCCCTGGTTACAGAACGCGGTAGACCACTGGGGCCAATATTTCCACAAGTCTACCTGATATAAATTTCTGAGGCACCTGTCACGATGGATTACGACGAACCATCGGCGGCAACACCTGATGTGCCGAGGCTGGTTAGGCCTACTCAACCGCATCCGCATCCGTTTGAAAATACCTAGGCCGGACAAGCTTGCGCATCCGGCGAGGAAGGCATGGCCACCCTCTTGGACTTATGAGCCAAGTTGGGCAACCGCATCAGCGGCTAGCGCACCTGGGCGTTGCACCACTGCCGCCGCTAAGGCGCTCGCCACCACGGCGGCTTGCTCGGCGCCCTCACCGCACAAACGCTTGACCACATAGGCGCCGTTAAAGCTGTCACCCGCCGCAGTGGAATCGACTACCTGCTCAACCCGCTGAGGCACCACCTGCGACAACTCGTCCTCGGCCCAGAGCAGCAGGGGCTGCGCGCCATTTTTCACCACCACCTCGGAGCAACCCGCCTTGCGGTAGCGCGCCAGAGTGTCCTCCGGGCACTCGTCGCCAAAACAGTCGCGCTCGTCGTCGAAAGACGCCAGCACCGTTTGTGAGAGTTCAGCAAACTCCGTAATGGTGTCGCACATTTCAGTTTCTGAGGCC
>JBMYWE010000154.1:0-6329 GCA_049607125.1 Granulosicoccaceae bacterium
GAATGCACAGTAAATGCAACGATAGCTTTGGTACTCTCAACACGCTGCAAGTCGGGGGAGAAAATTATGCTTACCATGACCTCAGGGCTACAGCGCTGGTTGAGCTGGGTGAAGTCGAGCGGTTGCCCAAGTCGATCAAGGTACTGCTTGAAAACCTGCTGCGGCACGAGGATGGGCTGGCCTGTACTCGCGACGACATCGTGGCGCTGGCCCAGAGCGCTGGGCGTCGGCGCGACGTTGAAATTGCCTATCATCCCGCTCGAGTACTCATGCAAGACTTTACCGGCGTGCCTGCCGTGGTGGATCTGGCCGCTATGCGCGATGCGCTCGACAAAGCGGGCATAGAGTCGGCCAAAATCAACCCGCTGAGCCCGGTTGATCTTGTCATTGATCACTCGGTAGTCATCGATCAATTTGGCAGCTCGTCGGCGTTCACCTATAACGTGGAGCGCGAAATGCAGCGCAATGCTGAGCGCTATGCTTTTCTCAAGTGGGGGCAAGGCGCTTTTGATAACTTTGCGCTGGTACCGCCGGGGACCGGTATTTGTCATCAGGTCAATCTAGAGTTCATTGCGCGCGCAGTCTGGACCCGAGAGGTTGATGGCCAGCAATTGGCCTATCCCGACACGCTTGTCGGCACCGATTCGCACACCACCATGATCAACGGTTTGGGCGTGCTCGGTTGGGGGGTTGGTGGCATTGAAGCGGAGGCGGCTATGCTTGGCCAGCCTATTTCAATGCTGATTCCGGAAGTGGTTGGTTTTGAGCTAAAGGGCCAACTCGCCGAAGGTATTACTGCCACAGATTTGGTTTTGCGCGTGGTGCAGATGCTGCGCGAGCACGGAGTGGTCGGGAAATTTGTTGAGTTTTACGGTGACGCGCTCGATACCCTGCCACTTGCCGACCGTGCCACAATTGCCAATATGGCGCCCGAGTACGGTGCCACCTGCGGATTTTTCCCGATTGATGCAAAAACCATCGATTATTTGCGCTTGAGTAACCGTGATGAGCAAACGCTTGCCTTGGTTGAGAGCTATTGCCGGGCACAAGGTTTGTGGCGCGAAGCCGGTGAAGCGCCGCCGCAATTTGCTGCAAGCCTGAGCCTTGATCTTGAGTCGGTACAACCCAACTTGTCTGGCCCTAAGCGGCCGCAAGACCGGGTGCCCATGACGCAACTTCCAGAGGCTATGAAGCGTTTCATCGACCGTGCGGGGAAAGATCTCGGTGATCGTGGGCAATTGACACCTGATGGCTTTGAAATGGGGCACGGTGATGTGGTGATAGCCTCTATTACCTCATGTACCAATACCTCCAACCCCGCCGTGATGCTGGGTGCCGGATTGTTGGCCAAAAAGGCCGTGGAAAAAGGATTAACGCGCAAGCCGTGGGTAAAGACTTCGTTGGCACCTGGTAGTAAGGTGGTAACCGAATACTTGCAGAAATCCGGTCTGCAGCCTTACCTGGATCTTCTCGGGTTCAATACGGTTGGCTACGGTTGTACAACCTGTATTGGCAACTCTGGCCCCTTGCCCGAAGCGGTGCAACAAGAGGTGCAAGAGAATGACCTCATTGTTACCAGTGTACTCTCTGGCAATCGCAACTTTGAAGGGCGAATACACCCGCTTGTTCAGGCCAACTGGTTGGCCTCGCCACCGCTGGTTGTTGCTTTCGCGCTGGCAGGTAGCACTCGGCTCAATCTCAGTTCTGAGCCACTTGGCCAAGGTGAAGACGGTAAAGATGTCTACTTGCGTGATTTGTGGCCAAGCAACGAGGAAATAGCCGCTGAGGTCGCTAAAATAGACCGAGAGATGTTTCGCACTCGTTACGCCGATGTGTTTTCTGGAGACGCGAGTTGGCAGGCGGTTCCCACCGACGATGCCAAGACTTACGCTTGGCAAGAAGACAGCACCTACATCCGGTTGCCGCCGTTCTTTGAAACTCAGTATACCCAGCGCAAAGATGAAGATATTCTCGGCGCTCGTTTGTTACTCAAGCTTGGTGACTCGGTCACCACCGATCATATTTCACCTGCGGGTTCAATAGCGGCCGATAGCCCAGCGGCAGCCTATCTGCGAGCGCATGGTGTCGAGCGGACTGACTTCAACAGCTATGGTGCGCGCCGTGGCAACCACGAAGTGATGATGCGTGGCACTTTCGCCAATATCCGCATCCGCAACGAGCTGGCACCTGGCACCGAGGGCGGAGTGACTCGACGCCCTGGACAAGATGAGGTGCTATCAGTATACGATGCAGCGATGGCGTATATGGCTGAGGCCACGCCCACAGTGGTCGTGGCAGGTAAAGAGTACGGTACGGGATCCAGTCGAGATTGGGCGGCTAAAGGCACTTTGCTGCTGGGGGTCAAGGCAGTGATAGTTGAGAGCTTTGAGCGCATACACCGCTCTAATTTGGTGGGTATGGGTGTTTTGCCCTTGCAGTTTACCGACGGGCAGACACGGGATAGTTTGCGGCTAAGCCTCGATGATCGGCTAGACATCATAGGGCTCGGTGCCAACGGCGAGCGCATGCAACCGCAGCAACTGTTCGACGCTCGCGTTCACCGCGCCGATGGGACGGTTGATACGATCAAATTGCAGTCGCGTATCGACACGGCTGTCGAGGTGGAGTACTACTTGGCAGGTGGTATTTTGCAGTATGTGCTAGAGCGGCTCAAAAGCGCTTAGTGTACTGGCGGGATACTCAGTCTGTCGCTGGCGCCGCCATGTCAAAAGCTAGAACACCGAGTCTGCCCTACGGGGTGGGGCTTGGTGTGTGAGGCTTATGCACAGCATTCGGCAGTACGGCGTCGGCGCTCCCACAGGCATCGAGTGAGTTCATGTGGGAGGCCGGTTCCGTCAAGCCGAATATCAGCTGACTGCTTTTTTTAAGCGTCGATGCGCTTGTAGCGAATACGCTTGGGGCCCTCGTCGCCGTGACGGCGTTTGTAGTCTTCTTCGTATTCGCTGTAGTTGCCATCGAAGAACTCGACATGGCTATCCCCTTCAAAAGCGAGGATGTGCGTGGCAATACGGTCTAGGAACCAACGGTCGTGCGAGATCACCACGGCGCAACCGGGGAAGTTGAGAATAGCTTCTTCCAGAGCGCGTAGAGTCTCTACATCGAGGTCATTGGTCGGCTCATCGAGTAGTAATAAGTTGCCGCCGCTTTTGATCAGCTTGGCCAAGTGCACGCGGTTGCGCTCTCCACCCGAGAGGTCGCCAATTCTCTTTTGTTGGTCGCCTCCCTTAAAGTTAAAGCGACTGACGTAACCGCGAGAGGATGTCTCGTAGTTGCCCACTTGAATCATATCCAGGCCATCTGAGAGCTCTTCCCATACGGTTTTGCTGTCGTCGAGCGCATCGCGCGATTGATCAACATAGGCAATTTCAACCGACTCACCCACTTTGAAGGTGCCAGAGTCGGGTTGTTCTTGTCCGGTCATGAGTTTAAACAAGGTCGTTTTACCTGCACCGTTGGGGCCGATAATGCCAACGATTCCGCCCTTGGGTAGGCTAAAAGAGAGGTTTTCGTACAGCACCTTGTCGCCGAAGCTCTTGCTGATGTCGTTGGCTTCTATTACCAGGTCACCCAGGCGAGGGCCGGGTGGGATGTAGATTTCCTGGGTCTCGGCACGCTTTTGGGTGTCTTGGCTTTGCAGCTCTTCAAAGGCGGCGAGACGGGCCTTGCTTTTGGTGCGGCGGCCTTTGGCGTTGCTGCGAACCCACTCCAGCTCGGCTTTAATGGCCTTTTGGCGGCCCGCTTCGGCTTTTGCCTCGGCTGAAAGGCGAGCGTCTTTTTGATCCAGCCAGCTAGAGTAGTTGCCCTCCCACGGGATACCGCGACCGCGGTCTAGCTCGAGAATCCAGCCAGCGACATTGTCGAGGAAGTAGCGATCGTGAGTAACGGCCACGACGGTGCCGGTGAACTCACCCAAAAACTGCTCTAGCCAAGCGACTGATTCGGCATCTAAGTGGTTGGTTGGCTCGTCGAGAATGAGCATGTCGGGCGCCGCCAGCAATAGGCGACACAGGGCGACTCGGCGGCGCTCACCCCCAGAGAGGTGCTTGATCTGTGTGTCCCAAGGCGGCAGGCGTAGGGCGTCGCCTGCTACATCGAGCTTGCGTTCGAGATTGTGCGCGTCTGCCGCTTCAATGATGTTCTCTAGTCGCGCCTGTTCGGCGGCCAAGGCATCGAAGTCTGCGTCTGGCTCTGCATAAGCGGCGTAGACTGCCTCGAGTTTGTCCTGCGCTTCCTTGACCTCTCCCAGCGCCTCTTCCACGGCCTCGCGCACGGTCTGCTCGTCGTCGAGCTGGGGCTCTTGTTGCAGGTAGCCGATGTTGATGCCGGGCTGAGGACGAGCTTCGCCGATGATGTCCGTGTCGACGCCGGCCATGATACGCAACAGGGTTGATTTACCCGCGCCGTTGTAGCCGAGTACGCCAATTTTGGCGCCCGGGAAAAAGTTGAGGTAGATATCCTTGAGGATTTCTTTTTTCGGCGGGACGACCTTGCCGACTCCGTTCATGGTGTAGATGTACTGGGCCATGGTTACCAATGCGTGCTTGTGGAAAACGTCAATTATCCGCTTTGACGCGCATTGATGCCATAGCTCTATGCATCCAGAACCATTTTGTATAGGTCAGAGCAAGCCTGTTTTGTCCTGTCCATCACGACCAATTTGGGGCAGATACGCAATTAGCGTTCGATTGATTTGCCTGAATCTCAGTGTTGTGCATCGAACTTGCAAACACCGCCTAGTGGCCTTTGATCCGCAGTAAATCTGCAAATGTCACTCACTTTGCTCTCAGCACATAAATACGTATTCGAATGATCCTAGCCAATAACCTGTTTTGATTGTTGGCTAAAGCGCGAATATGGATTGATTGTTGAGAGATTGTTCAAATATTTATATTGAAGTGCCGTTTGTGCTGTGCCCAAGGATCAGGGTGTGCGTACCGGTACGAGATTCCGAAGTAAAAAGACAAGGAAGTTACATCATGTCAGATATCACTCCTATAGCCCAGGTGCCCCGTCTTGTTCAGGAAGAGGCTCTGGCGCCCTATCTAGTAAAAAAAATTGGCCCCTTCAGTTCTTACCGGATGCCAGTCGATGCCAGTAACATCGCCATCGCCGATCAAGTACGCGAGATGCATATTCAGCACTTGTACAATGCTGGTTACCGCGGCTACGACAAAGCAATTGATCAAGCGTGCCATCAATCGGGTGTCTACCTATTTGTATGTCGAGATTCACGAATTGTATTGACCACCCGCGTGAACTATCGCTCGACGCAGCTCTTTCCCTTTGAAATGGGTCTGACGGACACCGGTGAACAATACCAATACAACTCGCCGGATCTTGCTGCTGATATCAATACCTACAGTGTGGACTTGCGTTATATACGTCGCTCCTCTGCTCTGATGCTCGCCAGTTTAGGGGAGCTGCTGCGAGAGCAAGGTGTGGTGCGCTTATTCTGTTTGGCTGATCAAAACAATTTGGTTATCCGGCGCATGTACGACATGACGGGGTTTCATGCTTCCAAAGATTATACTCAACCTATTCATTTTGAGAGTTTTGTAAACGAGGTAGATGGACTGCCTACGCGCTGGTGTATTCTTGAAATGAGCGAGCAAGACATATTGAGCTTGCGCGACAACACGCCCGGTCGAAAAACTAGGGCGCAGCCTGCCGCGATCAGCGCCTAGTCATTTGAGCTACCCCGGTGTGTAAACGGCTTCGGATTTCTCTTGGGTTCCATTCAGGCTACGGCTTCTTTATTCCGTAGCTTGGATAAATCGGCGCCGACACTTGGACTGAAATGAATGTTGGCTCTGAACCCTCCTAGATTACGCTGAGCTGTATCCCGGGCTGTCGCTGGGTAGTTGACATTGAGGTGTCGCTCTTTAGGCTTGTTGTATTTGTTTGTCTAGGAGAGCCCCTTGCAACAACTTGAGCGCCTTTTGCAGATTATGGCCAATTTGCGTGACCCTGAATCGGGTTGCCCGTGGGACATTCGGCAGACCTTTGCCACCATTGCCCCTTATACGCTTGAAGAGGCCTACGAGGTACAGGACGCGATCGACCGCGAGGATTGGAATGATCTGCGCGACGAGTTGGGTGATTTGCTGTTGCAGGTGGTGTTTCACGCTCGGATGGCCGAAGAGCAGTTGCTGTTTGATTTTGAAGCCGTGGCGCAGTCTATCGCCGACAAAATGACGCGGCGTCATCCGCATGTGTTTGCGGGTGCTGCGGTGAGCGATGAGACCGAGTTGCGTCAGGAGTGGGAGAACCAAAAAGAGGCCGAGCGCGCCGAGAAATCCAGTGAATCA
>JBMYWE010000155.1:0-6313 GCA_049607125.1 Granulosicoccaceae bacterium
AGGGTGGCCCCAGCTATCATTGATATTTTTAAAGCGGTCGATGTCCAACATCATGCAACACAACGTCGTGTTAGAGCGTCGCGCGCGATTGATTTCGCGGACAAAAGAGCGCATCAAATAGCGTCGGTTGTACAAACTGGTCAGTGGATCGATAGAGATCAGCTCATCGATGTGCTGACGCATACCTTCAAAACCCTTTGCCAAAGCCGCTGTCTCATCACCTGAGTCACGGTAGTTCAGCGGCACCGCGTACTCCTCTTCCTTCATTGTGGCGATTGACTCTGTCAGCTCACGAATAGGCAGGGTTATCTTGTGAGCAATAGCCAAAACGATCCAAATCGTCAACCACAACAAGACAATAGTCGCCGCCACCACACGGTTTTGTAAATTGAGGATGTCGGCTTGAAAAATTTCTTTGGGCACCAGATACCAGAGCTCTACAGGTAGAGTCTCCACACTCTGACGCATCCCATACCAGTCCGTCCCTGAAGCCAAGCTACCATCGCTCGCTGGCCTTGCAACACCGGTCATATAGGCAAATTCACTCTCTAAATCTTCATCCAATGGATCATGGTTAGAGATGATATAGTCCCCTTCGTGCGCAATAATTACCACACTGTGCGCAGGCAGACTGTCGTACTCGACGCTGCGCAGCAATTCAATGCCGCCAATCTGCGCGGCCGCCAAAAGACGACCCTCCTGTAACTCCGACGCGTCGGAACCCGGCAACACAATCGAAGAGCCCACCGAGATCGGATTGATGTTGGTCGCCGTTCCCGAGGTCAACAGGCTTTCAATGGCCGAAGTCTCGCCTGCACTTTCACGCACCACACCTCGATCATCAACCAGCAGCACCCCTTCGGCATACAGGGTGTTACGCAAGTACTGACGCAACAGAGGCGTAGCCTCCGCGCCATCGGCGATGTTTTGTTCCAGGGCGCGCAGGGACAGTCGCTCGCTGGCGGCGAGCTGCACCAAGTCGCTGGTCATCACTTCCAGATGCAGGCCCGCAATCTTTTGCTTGTCGATACGCGTAGAGCTGGCAAAGGTGTGATACACCACATAGCCGAGCGTACACAGCACTAGCATCATGGCGACACTAAAGCTGAGTATCAGTTTTCCGCGTATTTTCAAGCTAGGAAGCATGAAAACATCCCTGTGCAAAATTGCATCGTGATTTAGACTCTATTACCCATAGGTTGATCATTGGCCCTTGAATCAGTGTGGCTTTAGGCGCCGTATTTCCAGACAAATCAAAAGCCACCAAAAATCGCATAATTCCGCTTTCCAGCAGTCGTGAAAGTCCAATTTCAGCTATCGACCACCAACGACTAGTACTTTAAGAAAGACCGTTAGGATCGAGGCAAAGTCATGTAAGTGGTACGAATGTGCACGAATGGCGCCAAAATCGACGCCAAATCATCGGGTGATATCCACACTTTCCAAGCCGACTCCCGTCTTCGCCTGTACGCCATGCAAATCTCTAGCTAAACCACGCTTTGTTACAGTTATTTCACCTGCTTCTAGCCCATTTTTTGCCCCAGCAAACGAATGACGAGGCAAAAAAAACCGGCCATGACGGCCGGTTTCTTTGTTTTGCTTAGAGATTAAGCCGAGGGGAACTCAGGCATCTGCAAGCCGACGACTTTCTGCATCACCCGAACCACCTGGTTCGAGTATCCCGCCTCGTTGTCATACCAGACGTACAGCACCACTCGATCACCATCGACTATCGTCGCTGCACCGTCGACCACGCCAGCGTCTTCTGAACCAACCAAGTCCGTCGAAACGAGCTCTGTGGAAAGAGTAAAGCCCACCTGCCCCTGCATCTCGCCAAGTGCACGCTCGCGCAAGAAGTTGTTTAGCTCTTCTTTGTCGGTTGCCGTGTCCAGGTTGAGGTTCATCACCGCCATCGAGACGTTGGGAGTGGGTACGCGTATGGCATTACCGGTCAACTTGCCACCCAACTCTGGCAGTGCTTTGGCCACCGCTTTCGCCGCACCTGTAGAGGTAATCACCATGTTCATAGGAGCGCTGCGCCCACGTCGCTCAGCACTGTGCATATTGTCGACCAAGTTTTGGTCGTTGGTGTAACTGTGCACGGTTTCGATATGGCCGTTCTTGATGCCAAATTTGTCGTTCACCGCTTTGAGTACAGGTACGATAGCGTTTGTAGTACAAGAAGCCGCACACAAGATCGTGTCAGACTCTTCGACGTCGTGGCTGTTGATGCCAGCGACAATATTCTTGATGTCGCCCTTGGCAGGAGCGGTCAGCAACACTTTGGTGGCACCCTTAGATTTCAAGTGCAGACCGAGGCCATCGCGGTCTTTCCAAATCCCGGTGTTATCGACAACCAGCGCATTCTGAATGCCGTATTCGGTGTAATCCACCTGATCGGGGCCGTTGGCGTAGATCACTTGAATATAAGTGCCGTTGGCGATGATCGCGTTGCGTTCTTCATCGACCGTGATGGTGCCGTTGAAAGGGCCGTGGATAGAGTCACGGCGCAGTAAGCTGGCGCGTTTTTCCAAGTCGCCGCCCTTGCCACGCACAACCACCGCACGCAGGCGCATGTTGGAACCGCTGCCGGTACGCTCAATCAACAGACGAGCCAAAAGACGACCGATACGGCCAAAACCGTACAGCACTACGTCTTTGGGTGCCTGATCAGCACTTTGACCAAGCACAGGCGCCAACTCGGCCTGTAGGAAGTTTTCAACTGACTGACTGCCACCGAGCTTGGCGTAAGCTATTGCTAGCATGCCAATATCGACACGAGCAGGGGCCAAATCCATCTTATCCATCGCTTCAACCAAGGCAAAAGTAGCCTCGATGTCGAGCTCTTCACCAATCATACGGCGACCGACGCGATGCGCCTTCAAAATGTCGATTGTGGTGGCGTTCATCAGACGACGACCGAACACTTTGATCGCAACACCCTTATCTCGATAAAGCGCTCCCATCAGTGGGATCATCTTCTCGGCTAGAGACTGGCGACTCTTCCATTGGTCTAGGATTTCTTCACTGTGCTTTAAAGCCATGCATCACCTGCGGTTTCAGTTTCTGGAAAATCGTTGCTTGGCATCGGATCTGCGCGCGATACCAATTAAAATTCAATCGAATTATCAGCTCTCTAGCGGCCAATCACTGCAAAAGTGGAGCAACACCCTGGCGCGAAAGCTTCTCTTCTCCCTGTCGCGAAATCTAATGCGATCAGTCGCTTAGCGGAACACGGAAGGTCTGATTATTCTTACTATTGTATCAATTCCGCACAGATTTGGTGCTATCCCTTACTGGCACTCCCAAATGGACAAGATTCGGGCATAAAAAAACCGGCTCGAGGCCGGTTTTCTTAAAACACTGTAAGCAGTGTTTACTTCTTAGCTAGTTGCACGCCCAACTCTGTGATCGCATCGACCATGTTGTTGTAGTTGCCCGCCAGCTGACCGCTGGTTTTGTACTTGCCAGCCACCACCACCGAGGGCACGCCAGTCAGCTGATATTTAGCAGCCAAGTTCATGGCGTTACGCATCGCACCATCCACCATAAAAGAAGACATAGTGCCCTTGAGCTTCTTGCCGTCGATACCCAGCCCATCAGCAAAAGCGGCGATGTCATCTGGATCATTCAAACGTTTGCGGTCTTTATGGATCGCGTCGAAGAAAGGCTCGTGGAAGGCATCCAGCACACCCATTTGCTTGGCTGCGTAGAATGCGCGAGAGTGCACTTGCCAACTGGGGTTCAGCGGCGGCGCTTCCATGTTAAAAGCCATGGTCTCGGGTTTGTCTTCAGCGAGCCACTTTTTCATGGTCGGCTCAAGGGTGTAACAATGAGGGCAACCGTACCAAAAGAACTCCGTTACTTCTGTTTTGCCATCGGGGCGTTCAGTTTGCGCGAGCGCTAGCTCTTCAAAGGCAATCGGCACTTCCAGCTCCGCAGCGCTGGCGCTGCCCGCCATTGCTAAAACTGCCACTGTTCCAAGCCAAGCACGTCTGTTCAGGTTTGCCATCGCTGTATTTCCATCGGTCTGGTTTATTTTGTTTTTTGATCACGGGGCGGCTTTGAAGTTCCGACCCTCACCCCATCTTTGCCTGCAACAGCCACACCAGTTGCTTTGCCAACAAGCGATTCACGGCTGGTAATCGCTGATTATGGCGCTGAACTGAGGAGATTAGAGAGCAAGATAGATACTACGCGGCTTTGCGGCAGGGCCAGCGACGTATTCACTGGCCCGCGAGAATCAGCCCACTCGAGAGAGCGAGCTAATTCGATCAGTTCAGGCCTTCGATGTAGTCCGAGACCGCCTGAATTTCGGCGTCGGTCATACGCTTGGCGATATCGCGCATGATGGAATTGGCGTCGTTGTTGCGCGATCCATCGCGGAAAGTCAGCAACTGGGCCTTGGTATAGTCGGAGAATTGACCACCCAACTGCGGAAAACCGGCTCCCGGGACGCCGGTACCATTGGCGCCGTGACAGGCCATACAGGCCGCCGCACCCGTCTCTGCGATGCCGCCGCGGTAGATCGCCTCTCCTTGCGCCAATGTCTCTTCTTTGGCTTTGCCGATGTTGGCCTTCTGAGTGGCGAAATACGCACTCAGATCGGCCATGTCTTGCTCACTCAAGTTGGCGACCTGACCCGCCATCAAGGCGTTTTGACGCGCGCCAGATTTAAAATCGGCCAATTGCTTGGCAGCGTAATCGGCGTGTTGACCCGCAATCTTGGGGAATGTGGGGGCAGCCGAATTGCCATCGACGCCATGACACGCGGCACAAGCGCCGCTTTTGCTCTTGCCAGCTTCAGCATCACCACCAGCCATCGCTGGAGAAACCATCGCCAAGGCCGCAACTGCAGCCAAAATCTTTCCCTTTGCCATTATGTAGACTCACAAATAGTACTGAAATATTCGACAGTGCAGCGATTCTTTAGTCGCTGCAGAGGCGGCGGCACCAGTGGCTCATTCGCCCCGTCCGCCGTACAATCAAGTAACCTTAAGATCCTAGCAAAAATTCACCCGCCCTGCAGTGCTTGCACTCGTCTGATACCGCGGTTTTTTCGCCTACAGACAAGCCACAGGGCCATCGAGTGCCGCCATGAAACCGCTCTACCACGGGGCCAGCTTTGCCACCAGCGCCCACAAGCTCCACCAATGCCCGACAGATGCCCGCATAGAAATAGCCTTTGCCGGTCGATCAAACGCTGGGAAATCCAGCGCGCTCAACTGCTTAACCGGCAATAAGAAGCTCGCCCGTACCTCTAAAACCCCCGGTCGTACGCAGCTGATGAACTACTTCAAGCTCGACGAGCAAGGGCGCTACCTAGTCGACCTGCCCGGCTACGGCTTTGCCAAGGTATCGCGCAGCCAGCTCAATCACTGGCGCGACACGCTAGGCCGTTACCTCGCAGAACGCGAGACTCTGGCCTGTCTGGTCATCGTCATGGACTCCCGCCGCCCCCTCACCGACCACGACTGGCGCATGATTGAGTGGATACAGCAGGGCCGAGCCGAGCTACACTTTTTGCTCACTAAATCGGATAAACTCAGCCGCAACCAAGCCAAAGCCACTCTACTCGCCACCCAGCGCGAACTGGAGGATGCAGGTGTTGAAGCAACTTTGCAGCTTTTCTCTTCTCTAAAGAAAGAGGGAGTGGACGACCTACAAGGCCTGCTCGATAGCTATTATTATCGGCAAGACGACGGCCAAGCCCAGATCGACACAAACGAATAAACCTAACGGAATAATTGACCATGCGATTTTTTGCCCTCTTCACACTAGTTTTTGGCCTGCTAATGGCACCCGTAAATGACGCTGAGGCCCGCAAATTTGGCGGCTTCAAATCCTTTGGCAAACGCCAGAACACACACCAAACCCAGCCAAGCAAGCAAACCAACACGCCAGCCAACAACGCTGCTGGCAGTGGCCGCAAAGGGATGATGGGCGGCATGCTCGGTGGCCTCTTGGCTGGTGGCCTGCTCGGTGCGCTGTTCTTTGGCGGCGCCTTTGAAGGTTTGCAGATTATGGACATTCTCATCTTCGCTGGTATCGCGTTCCTGTTGTTCAAGCTCTTGCGCAGCAAAGCCAACGCAGGTGCAGGCGCAGGCATGCAGCGACAAGCCGCCGGCGCGCCGGGCATCGATGCCTCCTCCATGACCGGGGGCGCTAGCGCTGCACCAGGCGCCGCCACGGGCGATGTTCCTTTTAACTTACCTGCAGGCTTTAACGCAGAGCAATTTCTCGACACCGCCCGCAGCCACTACCGCGAACTACAGCAAGCCTGGAACGACTACGACATGGACAAGGTGCGCGA
>JBMYWE010000156.1:0-6261 GCA_049607125.1 Granulosicoccaceae bacterium
TGCACTCGTGGGCGACAAAACCCTTTCGGCCGGTGTAGAGCACGGGGTAATGCTCGCCCAGCCTTGCAGCCATATAGTTGGCGTTGAGAATAGCTGTACGTGTGGCTTCTGTCAGGCCCTCGTTGCCCATCAGGTTGATGTACGACCAAGTGATAGGCAGAATGCTGGCGCTTCCCCAAGGAGCGGCTGAGACGGGGCCGACAACCGCCGGTGCGTCTTCGGCGTCAACCACCGCATAGCCTGGCAGAAAGGGGGCGAGGTGCGAGCGCACGCCGATGGGCCCTATACCCGGGCCGCCACCGCCGTGTGGGATACAAAAGGTTTTGTGTAGGTTCAGGTGCGAGACATCGCCGCCGAAGTGGCCGGGTGCACATAACCCAACCTGCGCATTCATGTTAGCGCCGTCGATGTACACCTGCCCACCGTGGTCGTGCACCATGGCGCATACTTCGCGCACATGCTCCTCAAACACGCCGTGAGTGGAGGGGTAGGTGATCATGATCGACGAGAGCTGCCCACTGTGCTGCTCGCACTTGGCTTTTAGGTCATCCATGTCCACGTTGCCGTCAGTGTCACAGGCAACTACTACCACCTTGAGCCCGGCCATGACTGCAGAGGCTGGGTTTGTGCCGTGGGCCGAGCTTGGAATAAGGCAGACGGTACGCTGCTCGTCTCCTCGACTGTGGTGATAAGCTTGTATCGCCAACAGGCCGGCGTATTCGCCCTGTGATCCGGCGTTCGGCTGCAGGGAGACGTTGTCATAACCTGTGCAAGCACAGAGCATCGCTTCGAGTTCGCGAATGAGCTCGGCGTAACCCTGCGCCTGATCGAGTGGCACAAAGGGGTGAAGCTTGCTGAAACTATCCCATGTGACTGGCATCATCTCCACGGCGGCGTTGAGTTTCATGGTGCAGGAGCCGAGTGGGATCATGGCTCGATCAAGTGCCAGGTCTTTATCGGCCAACAGGCGCATATAGCGCATGATTTCGGTCTCGGAGCGGTAGCGATGGAACACGGGGTGGCCGAGGTAGTCGCTGCTACGAATCAAGGCGCTTGGCAAGCCGGAGGGCGCGTCGCCGTCGAGGTCTATCTCGATGTCTTGTCCTTGCGTAAAGAGTCCTATCAGGGTTTGTAGGTCTTCACGGGTGACAGATTCATCCAACGATAATCCAAGCGTGGTGTCGTCGATTTCACGCAGGTTGTAACCAGCTTCGCGTGCCGCCGCGTGCAGGGCAGTGGTCTTGTCACCTGTGGTGACGGTGAGGGTGTCGAAGAATGTCTCGCTGCGCAGCGCGAAACCCGCCGCTTTGATGGCTTGCGCCAGTAGAGCGGTCTGGCGGTGTACGCGCAGGGCGATGCGCTTAAGGCCTTCAGGTCCGTGGTATACCCCGTAGAAGCTGGCCATGACAGCCAACAGAGCCTGCGCGGTGCAGACATTGCTAGTCGCCTTCTCGCGGCGAATGTGTTGCTCGCGGGTCTGCAGTGCCATGCGCAAAGCGGGATCACCGGCGCTGTCAAGAGAAACTCCGATAAGCCTGCCAGGCATAGAACGTTTGTGTTTGTCCGAGGTGGCCATAAAGGCTGCGTGCGGACCGCCGTAGCCCAGCGGCACACCAAAGCGTTGGCTGTTGCCGATAACGATATCCGCGCCTAGTTCACCCGGCGGGGTAAGTAGTGTCAGCGCCAGTAAATCGGTGGCGACTATGGCCAGGCCCTTGTTGGCTTGCAGGGCTTTGAATGCTTCGCTGAAATCCACTACCGTGCCGTTGACCGAGGGGTACTGGAACAGCGCGCCGAAGCAATTGTCAGGGTTGAATTCCGTGCGGTGGTCTCCGACAACTACGTCGATGCCCAGTGGTTTGGCGCGAGTTTGGATGACGGCGATGGTCTGTGGCGGGCAAGCGGCCGAGACAAAAAACTGAGTGGCCTTGCTGCGACTGATGCGCTGGGCCATGGTCATGGCTTCGGCGGCCGCCGTGGCTTCATCTAGCAAGGAGGCGTTGGCGATCTCCATGCCGGTGAGATCTTTGATCATCGTCTGAAAGTTGAGCATAGCCTCCAGGCGGCCTTGGGATATCTCTGCTTGGTAAGGCGTATAGGCAGTGTACCAGGCGGGGTTCTCCAATACGTTTCGCTGCACCACTGGTGGGGTGATGGTGTTGTAATACCCCATTCCGATAAGCGATTTTTTGATCACATTCTTGTCGGCAATTTCACGCATGGTGGCCAGCGTCTGGTACTCAGTCTGTGCCTCGGGCAGGCCCATGCCTTCGCTCTCAAAAATGCTCGGCGGCACGACGTCAGCGATAAAATCAGCCATCGTGTCGTAGCCGAGCTTGCTCAGCATGGCGGCCTTCTCGGCCTCGCGCGGGCCAATGTGGCGGCCGATAAAATCGTCGGTATTCTCGAGATCAGAAAGAGTGTAATCGCTCACGTGTGCAGCCTCGTTGTGTCGATATTTATGCAAGAGTGGCTTTGTAGCCGTCTTCGTCGAGCAACGCGTCAAGCTCGCTCGGGTCACTGAGTTTGATGCGGCAGAACCAGCCCGCGTCCATGGGATCATCGTTGACGATATTGGGCTCATCCGATAAGGCTTCATTTACCGCCACAATGCTGCCGCTGACTGGAGCTTTGAGTTCACTGGCCGCCTTGACCGACTCAATCACGGAGATATCGTCGCCCTGGCCGAAGGCCGCGTCGATTTCGGGTAATTCAACAAACACGACGTCGCCCAGTTGTTCCTGCGCGTGGTCGGTGATGCCCACCAATACGACATCATCGGCTTCTAGTTTGACCCACTCGTGGTCGGCTGTATATTTGATACTCATTGTCATTTTCCTCTGTAATTCCGACTCCCGTCGGACAACGATCTTCAAGCTTGAATTCGAATAAACTCGAACCTACAAGCAGTTAGCCACGGAAGTACCGCTGCTCGACCATCGGCATTTTTTCGACGGTCACGGCAATCTCACGGTTGCGCACGATGGCCACAAGCTCGGTGCCCAGCTTGGCAAACTCGGTTGCCACATAGCCCATGGCGACAGGGGCCTCAAGGGTGGGGCCGAAGCCGCCGCTGGTCACGGCGCCGATGGTGGTGCCTTGCCCGTCTTGCAGCTCGGCGCCCTCTCGCACAGGCGCGCGGCCAGCCACTTTAAGGCCCACGCGTTTGCGGCCCACGCCTTCGGCTAGATGTTTCATTATCACCTCGGCACCGGGGAAACCGCCGGCTCGCTCACCGTCCGCGCGACGTACCTTTTGCATGGCCCACAGTAAGCTGGCTTCTACTGGGCTGGTGGTGGTGTCTAAGTCGTGGCCATACAAGCAAAGACCAGCTTCGAGACGCAAAGAGTCGCGGGCCCCCAAGCCTATAGCCTCGACCTCTTCCTCGGCCAAAAGCTGGCGGGCAAATGCATCGGCTTGGTCAGCGGGAACAGATATCTCAAAGCCGTCTTCGCCGGTATAACCCGCACGGCCAATAAAGCAATCGATACCTGCTATTTGCATGGGGCGCCAATCCATAAACACCATAGATGCAGTGTCGGGCGCCAAGCGTGCCATCACCGCGGCGGCGGCAGGTCCCTGTATGGCCAGCAATGCCCGGTCTTCGATCAGTTCGACATCACATTTGGGCAAATTGGCTTGCATGTACGCGAGGTCTCGCTCTTTACAGGCCGCGTTGACCACTACAAACAAATAGTCTCCGGCGTTGCTGATCATCAGGTCGTCGTCAATGCCACCTTGTTTGTTCGTGAACAGGGCGTAGCGATGTGTGAGCGGAGCGATGCCAATGACGTCTACGGGTACCAGTGATTCAAAATCTTGTGCTGGCGTCTCGCCTCGCACAGTTACTTGGCCCATGTGTGACACATCAAATAAGCCTGCCTTAGCGCGGGTATGTTTGTGCTCTCCCATAATGCCAAGCGGGAATTGCACGGGCATGGAATAGCCTGCAAAGCCGACCATTTTTCCGCCGAGCTCGAGGTGTAGGTCGTGCAGTGGGGTTTTCAACAACGCATCATCGCTCATGGCGCGGACTCCAAAAATTCGATTTTTTCTAGAGCTTCCCTTGCTTTACCTGAAGGAAACCTATGTTTCCTATAGGAAACTTAGGGGTATTTTCCGCTGTTATCAGAAAAAGTCAAGCCTCGTGTTGCGTTCCCAGATTCGAATGTCTGAATGAGTTTATGCTATTGATTAATAAGCTATTAAATAAGGCGCCACACTAGCCTAAGGGGAGTGATGAAAAGTCCGGGTGAGGTCAATCTATTGCGGCGCACAAACCCACAGGGCTTCCGCGTCTTGTTCGCTGGAGGAGACCAATGCATGGCCCATACCGCAGTCGTAGTAAATGCAGTCTCCCGCATAAAGCGTCAGCGGTTCATAGTATTCGCTGTAGAACACTAGGCTGCCAGACAGCACGTACAAAAATTCTTCGCCTGCGTGACGAACCCAGTCGGTGTATTCCGCAAAGGTCCGTGCTTTGACTGTCGTTTTGAACGGCACCATGCGCTTGCTGGTCAGGTCAGTGTTGAGTAACTCGTGCTCATAAGTGGGCGTGGGGTGGGGCTTGCCCTGACCTGCCAGCGTAATGCTGCGACGGCCGCCCGCCTCGTGATGTTCGCTCTCTACAAACAACTGAGGCACGTCAATATCTAGGCCCGTGGTGAGCTTCTGTATCACCTCGAACGAGGGTGACAGCTTGTCATTTTCTATTTTGGACAAAGTGGACTTGGCTAGCCCAGAGCGCGCGCTCATCTCGTCTAGTGTCCAGCCCTTTTGCTGGCGCATCTGGCGCAGCTTGGTACCCAAATTGAGCGGTTTCACTCCAGAGCTTTGTGGTTTGTTGGTGTCGAATAGCGATGTAGGGGAGTCGACCATATAGGGTGTTTGGGCTTGCGATGGTGTTGCGATTGTAAGTGATAGAGCTCGTGCTGAGTCAAGTTTGATCAAAAAACTCGTCGAGAGTGCCGGGAACTGGGTTCGAAGTGCGAGCAATCGCCAAAGCCGTGTCTGCCGCGCAGTGGCGTGTTTAAAAACCGAAGAGGATACTCATGGATCTGGAATATAAGAAAGAGCTTTGGACAAGTCGCTGCTGACGTTTGAAGCTAGGCGCTCGCGTGAAGAGCTGGCAATACGGAGCGTGCTTGGGTTTTCAGGGGTTGGAATTTAAGGTGATCAAGTGGGCTTGACTGATTTGTCAAAGCAATAGCTGGCAGAGAAAACATGGTGTGCTTATGTTTAAGAATTTCAGTTCACGCATCGCCGCTCTTATATATGGCTATTGGTCTGTGAAGCGTTTATACAGAAAGCGGCGCAAGGCGTAGGGGTATATTCACTTCGTGGCAGTATTCGTCAGCGTTTCGGTGGCTCTGCCATAAGCTCAATATCTCTCTTTGTTCCCGACCATTAGTCGGTGTTTAACATTAGTTTTTTATCCTGATGCAGTGCGTGAGAGGAGTTCTTGCGGGTCGGTGATGAGCTTCGCATTTACTGCAAGTTTGGATTTTTTCGATGCAAGTCTCTTTCGAGACTACTACAGCGCTCGACGTGGATTTTGTCGAAGAGATGAGCCAGGTGATGCGGCGATCGGCGGCTGAAAACCGATTTTGGCTGACTGCCATGCGCCAGACAAACTTCGCCAGAGAAATATGCGGTTCTGTGTTGTTCACGTGTCTTAGGGGCATCCAGATGGGAACCCATAGCGCTATTGTCCAAGCTCTTATGCGAACAGCGCGTCTGTAAGTGCTCTGAGCGATAGGAGCGGTGTTCGCGCGAGATCAATCTGCGGCACTTACAGGAGCTGTTCTCAATGCAGCGAATAGATTATTGTTATCACAATTGAAACATGCATTGGCGTTTGAGGTTAATCGTGCCGACCAACCAAGCTATCCCTCAGCTATTTAATGAATCTGTATGGCAGTTCGTGCGACAAGTGCCAGCGGGCCGCGTAGTCAGCTACGGCCAGATCGCGCGTGCTGTTTCGCCGCCGGTTGGTATGGCTGAGCTCGACTATCCACGTGAGGGGCCGAGATTAGTTGGCAGCGCCATGGCGGCGTGTCCCGATGACGTGCCCTGGCATCGGGTAGTGAATGCGCAGGGTCGTGTGAGTAGCCGTGCGGGCTCACATCAGCAAGTACAGTTGTTAGAGGCTGAAGGTCTCTGTTTCTTTGACGGGCGTTTGGATATGACGCGAGTTCAATGGGGCGAGGCCGAAGGTGGGGGGGCCTTGCCACAACAACAGGCGTTGTTTTGAGCATCATT
>JBMYWE010000157.1:0-6244 GCA_049607125.1 Granulosicoccaceae bacterium
CGGAATAATCTGGGAGACGATACCGAACGCAGGCAGGATCAGAATGTAAACTTCAGGGTGTCCAAAGAACCAGAAAATGTGCTGATACATAACGGGATCACCGCCACCGGCAGCACTGAAGAAACTGGTGCCGAAATAGCGATCGGTTAGCAGCATAGTCACTGCGCCGGCAAAAACCGGGATAACAGCAATCAGCAAGAAGGCCGTGATGAGCCATGTCCAGACGAACAGTGGCATCTTCATCAACGTCATACCAGGCGCACGCATGTTAAGGATAGTTGCGATGATATTGATTGAACCCATTACCGAGCTAATGCCCATGAAATGGATAGAAACAATAACAAACGCAAAGCTGTCCCCACCCTGCAAGGACAGTGGAGCGTACAAAGTCCAGCCAGACGCTGGGCCGCCGCCCTCCATAAACAACGTCGAAAGGAAGATCGTAACCGCGAAGGGCATGATCCAGAACGACCAGTTATTCAGACGCGGCAGAGCCATGTCTGGACCACCGATCATCAGCGGAATCATCCAGTTGGCGAGGCCAACAAAGGCAGGCATAACACCGCCGAATATCATCACGATGGCGTGCATGGTGGTCATGCTGTTAAAAAACTGCGGGTCTACAAACTGCATTCCCGGCGTGAACAATTCGGCGCGAATGACCAAGGCCATCATGCCACCGATAAAGAAGCTAATAAAAGCAAACCACAGGTACAGCGTACCCAAATCTTTGTGGTTAGTTGTGTAAAGCCAGCGTTTTATGCCTTTTTCCGGACCATGATGATGATCATCGTGATGTGTATCCGCTGCTGCACTCATGCTAGGTTTTCCCCCTGTATCATGGTCATCTGTTATTTACCGGCCAATTCTGAAGCTTGAATACTGTCACCAACGCTATTGCCCAGCCCGTTGCGCTGAAAAGTAATAACGGCGGCGAGATCTTCGTCTTTCAAGCGACCCTTAAAGCCAGCCATCGCAGTACCAGGCTTGCCATTTAGCACCATATCTACGTGAGCATCTATAGGGCCTGTGACCACCGCACTGCCGGTGATAGCCGGAAACATCGGCGGAATCCCTTGGCCTTTTGCCTGATGACAAGCGCCACACTGTTGAACGTAGACTTCTTCTCCACGTGCCATTAACGCGTCTAAGGACTGCTCGGTAGGAGCTGCAGCCTCTCCACCGCCGCCACTCGTGCTGGCATCTGTCTCCGCTTCAGCGACAACCTGAGTTTCGCCTTTCTGCTCTGCTAGCCAAACGTCAAATTCTTCTTGTGTCACTGCACGAACAACAATGGGCATAAAGCCGTGGTCGCGACCACATAGTTCCGCACACTTGCCGCGATAGATCCCGGGCTCATTGATATATGTCCAGTTTTCGTTGATAAACCCTGGAATAGCGTCTTTCTTTAGGGCCAAATCTGGTACCCACCACGCATGGATAACGTCAGCGGCGGTATGCAAAAAACGAATTTTCTTGCCAACCGGTACGACTAATTCGTTATCAACGTCTTTGAGATACCACTTGAACTGGCTGACATCCACTCCTGAATCCAGTTGGCGCGCCGCGTTGTGCTCGGCATTGAGTTGTGAGTAGAAAGCCACATCTTCGCCCATGTATTCGTAGTGCCACTTCCACTGAAAGCCCGTGACCTTAATGGTCATTTCAGACTCGCTGGAGTCTTCCATTGCGATGAGTGTTTTGGCGGCGGGAATAGCCATGCTGATAAGGATAATGAGCGGAACCGCTGTCCACACAATCTCGACTGCCGTCGAGTGGTGGAAGGTCGCCGCGACCGCACCTTTGGATTTGCGATGTTTGAAAATCGAATAAAACATCACCCCAAAGACAGCCAAACCGATGACACAGCAGACATAGAAAATCGTCATGTGCAAGCCATAGACTTCGGAGCTTATATCCGTAACGCCTTGGGTCATGTTCAACGACGAGCCATACTCGTCTGCTGCTTGGACAGCGCCTATTGAGGCCAATCCGACAGCCGTTGCGATAGCCTTTGTGAGGCCTGTCGACTTCATACTTGCTCCTCCAACAAATGTTCTTACTTTTAAATTGTTATAAAGCTGCCGCGATGCCTCCACCTAGGAAAGCCCTTGGTGTAACACATTCGACAACAACCGATGCAATCTCTTTTTTTCTTCTCGACCAAGTGCCCGGCCTAGAGGCACCGAGCGGCCTTGGCAGGTCAGGCTCAAATCTCCCGTCTCGAACGGCGAGTCCGGCAGATGAAATTTTAATCTTGACCAGTAGCGATTCATCTCGATTGATTGCTCAGCCTGCAGCCTGCCCCACTCAACCCGAATCGCTTGCGTACCTACGGTAATGACTTCTCGACGGCTCAGCCGTTTAGAAACCAAATAGAACGCGTAGAGCAAAAACAAGGTCTCTAAACCTGCAAAAGGCAGTACAAGCCAAAATCCTTGTACCGCCAATACCATGCCGAACAATGCGCTCACACCACCCAGAGAGCACGCGAAAATGACATTTCCCCGCCAGCTGAGCGACTGGTTGGCTTGCACCACCACCACACGCTCTTGCTCTTCCTCGTGGTATTGCGTTTCTATCATCGAACCAGAACCACCAGGCCTCTACTCTCGAGTCTTGAAAGTTGCATGCTACTCCTTATATTTCATCTACTCAAATTTTGCTGCACTTTTTTACCCCAGTTACGATATAGCTGCAATGCATGGCGGCAACTTGCTAACATGACCGCGTTCAAAGACGGGAGTTTTACACTTGATAACCAGCTTACTTGTAGCCTTGGCCGCCTACTTGATAGGTAGCATTTCAAGTGCGGTACTCACTTGTCAGATCATGGGACTTCCAGACCCTCGCAAAGACGGCTCGCGCAACCCCGGCACAACCAACGTCTTGCGGCTCGGCGGGAAAAAAGCTGCAGCCATTACTCTGCTGGGCGACATGCTCAAGGGATTATTGCCCACGGCGCTCGCCGTCAGCTGGATCGGAACACCTGAGGCCATATCCGCCGCTGCGCTTGGAAGCTTCCTCGGACACCTCTACCCGATTTGGTTTGGTTTTGTGGGTGGAAAAGGTGTCGCCACTGCACTGGGTGCGGTATTTGGCGCTAGCTGGTTCTGTGGCTTATTAGCGGCTGGCACTTGGTTGCTGGTCTTAGCGGTGGGGCGTATTTCGTCGCTATCTGCATTGACTACTTTTGCAGCAGTTCCTATTTACATCTGGATGACCAGCGGATCCACCATACTCACGCTGACGTTTATCTTAATCTCAGCGATGCTCTACTGGCGCCACCGCGCCAATATTCAGAGAATTCTAAAGGGCGAAGAACCCAGAGTAGGAAAGAAAGCTGCTTAGACTACTGGCTTCTAAGTTGTAGCTGGGGGCCGCAGCTTATCCAGCGGCCAGCGCGGCTGCACACCCGCATCCAGACCTTCGCTTCGCTCACCTGCCGCCAACCTCAATGCCCCAACCAGCGCGATCATCGCCGCGTTATCGGTACAAAACTCAGAACGCGGGTAAAAACACTCGCCTTCCAAGCTGTCGGCCAGCTCTTTCAGTCTGGACCTCAATTTGACGTTCGCCCCAACACCCCCGGCAACCACGACACGTGTCAGCCCTGTTTGTTCGAGCGCACGCCGTACTTTGATGATCAAAGTATCCACAACGGCCGCTTGAAAGGACGCAGCGATGTCCGCCTTGCGCTCTTCACCAACCTGCCTGAAGGTTGTTATCGCGGCGGTTTTCAACCCACTAAAACTCATCTGCAATCCGGGCCGATCGGTCATTGGCCGCGGAAATTTAAACGCAGCAGGGTCACCGCTCTGGGCCAAGGATGACAGAGCAGCGCCACCGGGGTAACCCAACCCAATAAGTTTGGCTGTTTTATCAAACGCCTCTCCGGTGGCATCATCCAAGGTCCCCCCCAAAAGCTCGTACTGTCCCAGACCATGCACGGCGACAATCTCAGTATGCCCACCGGACACCAGCAGACACAAAAAGGGAAACTCAGGCGCAGGGGTTTCCAGCAACGGTGCCAGCACATGCCCCTCCAAATGATTGACACCCAGAGCTGGTAAACTAGCCCCAAAGGCGAGCGATCGAGCTCCCACGGCCCCCACCAACAAGGCCCCGGCAAGCCCAGGGCCCGCGGTGTAGGCCACGCCACCCAGCTGCCCAAGCGACAGATCGCTCTGCTCCAGCGCCGCATCAACTAAGGGCATCAATTTGCGCACGTGATCGCGAGACGCAAGCTCTGGCACCACACCGCCATAGGCACTATGCAATGAGACCTGGCTGTAGACTTGGTGCGCTAAAAGCCCCCGATCGGTGCAGTACACAGCGGCTGCTGTTTCATCACAGGAGGATTCAATGCCCAAAACTTGCATAATGCCCGACACTCACAGTTGGCGACCAGAGAAAGAAAGCGTTATACTCTCCGGTTTTCGACTCCAAACACAAGCAGAATTCTGCTCACTCACAGGTTTTGACATAAATGCCTAATGTAAAGGTTAAAGAAAACGAGCCCTTCGAAGTTGCCATGCGACGTTTCAAGCGCTCTTGCGAGAAAGCCGGCATCTTGACTGAGACTCGTCGTCGCGAGTTCTACGAGAAGCCCACAACTGAGCGCAAACGCAAGCTAGCTGCCGCTGTAAAGCGTCATCAGAAGAAGCTTTCCAAAGAAGCGGCACGTCGTATACGCCTCTACTAAGAGCAGAACGATGAGCGAGATCATCCAGCGCATCAAAACCAGCACCATCGAAGCAATGCGCGCAGGTGACAAACCCAGATTGACCATGCTGCGGTCGATGTCTGCTGCCTTTAAGCAGATTGAAGTTGACGAGCGCATCGAACTGGACGACACCCGCGCTTTAGCTGTGCTGGACAAAATGTGCAAACAGCGTCGCGAATCCAGCGAGCAGTTCGCTGCTGCGGGCCGCGATGACCTGCTAGCACAAGAGCAAGCCGAGCTAGTGATCTTGCAAGAGTTTATGCCCGCTCAACTGAGCGAGGCGGAACTCGACAGCCTGATCGACGAAGCTCTGACGAGCACGGGCGCTGCATCGATCAAAGAAATGGGCAAAGTCATGGGACTACTCAAACCCCAGCTTGCCGGACGCGCAGACATGTCTGCCGTCAGCGCTGCGATCAAAGCCAAACTGAGCGCTTAAGACCCAGCTAACCGGTGGCGAAAGACGTTTAACACCGCGATCACTCGCGCTAGTTAAATTCACTCGCAGTCTGTTACAGCACGTCCCTCCGCCATGGGATACGGGAGCTGCAATCGGACGGTGTCTGTAGAATTTGTGTAGCGAGCCTCTCGAGTTTCAACTCAACAGAGGCATGGTCGCTGCGCCAAACCTCGACACCCCCTCCTTCGCGCTCCTCGTGCGCTGGCCTCAAGCGCCCTCACTAGATTTAAACGAGCGAGCACATGGGCAACAAAAACGTACTTCAGTTTATAGACCTGCCGCGCCAGGACCCGGAAAAAAAGCCGGCCAAATCGCGCATCAAGGAATTCGGTGAAATCTACGGTCAGTTTGACCCAGAGACTGCGGCCGCGCAGAGCGAACGCTGCCTAGCCTGCGGTAACCCCTACTGTGAGTGGAAGTGCCCGGTGCACAACTACATCCCCAACTGGCTAAAGCTAATTGCCGAAGGCAAGCTGACCCAAGCAGCGGAGATGTCACACCGCACCAACTCGCTGCCCGAAATGTGTGGCCGCGTCTGCCCTCAAGACCGCCTTTGCGAGGGCGCCTGTACCCTGAATGATGGCTTTGGTGCCGTCACCATAGGCTCGATCGAAAAATATATTTCCGATGAAGCCTTTAAGCTTGGCTGGCGCCCAAACCTAGACGACGTCACCGAGACGGGCCACCGCGTAGCAATCGTCGGTGCTGGCCCCGCAGGCCTAGCCTGTGCCGATGTACTTGCGCGCAATGGCATCAAAGCCGTGGTATACGATCGCTACAACGAAATCGGCGGCCTACTGACCTTTGGCATCCCGCCGTTCAAACTCGAAAAAGACGTGGTGCGCAACCGTCGCTCAATTCTCGAAGGTATGGGTGTTGAGTTTGTACTCAACACCGACATAGGCGTCGATATACCCTTTCAGCAGCTGGTCGATGAATTCGACTCTGTTTTCCTCGGCATGGGCACCTATACCAACATGAAAGGCGGCTTCCCCGGCGAAGACCTACCCGGTGTGCACGCTGCTCCAGATTTCCTAATCTCAAACATCAACGAGACT
>JBMYWE010000158.1:0-6240 GCA_049607125.1 Granulosicoccaceae bacterium
AGTCTTTGAATATCATTATTACCGACCTTCAATAAGCTTCAAGCACACCGCCTATCATGGTGGCCCAATCAAAGAGGGCTTGCAGGTGAGAGTGACGTATATCGGTGATGCGATTGTAAAGCTGGAAGTCCCTGCGGGGGCTGACAAATAGTTTTTTGCGATACTTGATTCACTGCGTTCGCGATGCTTGGGTGCAACTTCGTGTCGCCGCTCGCTCCACTCGATTTAGTCGATCAGCTCAAGTGATTTAATCCCGCAAGCTGACTGCCGTATCATGCCGCTTTAGAGCAGGCACATTTTGGGGGTATCACATGCACGAGTTGGCGGGTATTTTGGATTTGGGCGCGAACCCTATCGACGAGCAAACATTTAGGCAGAGTTGTAAGGCACAGCTCGATAGAGACGGTGCTTTGGTGCTGCGCGGGTTTTTAAAGGCCAGCGCGGTGGATGCGATCAAGCGAGAGGGCGAGTCGAATGCTGATCGTGCGTTCTACTGCGAGCAAAACCACAATGTCTACCTCTGCCCGAGCGATGACCGTTTTGCGCCAGAGCATCCGCGCAACCATCAGGTGGTGTCTTCCAAGGGGTGCATCACGGACGATCAAATCCCCGCCGACTCGGTGTTGCACTCGCTCTATGATTCCGAATCTTTGAAGAGTTTCTTCTGTCATGTGCTGGGCGAGCAGGCGCTGTACGAGTACGCTGATCCGCTGTCTTCGATCAATTTGCATTATGCCGACGCCGGCAAAGAGCTCGGCTGGCATTTTGACAACTCATCCTTTGCCATCACTTTGCTGATTCAAAAGCCTGAGGGCGGCGGCGCTTTTGAGTATGTGCGCGACCTGCGCGATGCCGATGCAGGCGAACTAAATTTTGAAGGCGTGTCCAAGGTACTAGCGGGAGAGATTCCTGTGGTTTCTGCCTCGGTGGAGGAGGGAGATTTGATGTTGTTCCGGGGTCGCAACTCCATGCATCGGGTGACGCCCACCGAGGGTGAGACCACGCGCATGTTGGTGGTGCTGGCCTACAACAATCAGCCCGGTGTGGCCTTGTCAGAATCCGCACGCATGACGTTCTATGGACGCTTGAACTAGTGCTCTCTCAATGAAGCGCGCAACAGTCAAATGCATGGTGTGATTTTCAGGCTTTTTTTCGGGAGTTTAAAAGGTCAGATTCGAGCAATTTTGTACAATAACTGTTGGTATTCTTCCATCACAATGCGGGCTCGTTGAACAGACTTTCAGTTGCGCGATGACCCTGACTCGCCCGACTATGTCTTTGTGAAGAGAACACCAGTGAAATACCAACTAGCGCAGTTAAATATAGCGAAATTCCGAGTCCCCCAAGATGACCCCGTGAACGCCGACTTTGTCGATAGCCTGGATCGGATTAATGCAATAGCGGAGTCTAAGCCTGGTTTTGTTTGGCGCTTCAAGGGAGAGGGAAATGATGCTCTTGATGTGCAAGCTTTTGATGACCCTCATATTGCCATCAACCTATCTGTTTGGGCCGGGCTGCAAGCTCTAGTCGACTTTGTGTATTTCGACCACGACCATAAACAAATTATGCGGCGGCGCAAGGAGTGGTTTGAACGGGTCGATTTTCAACTGGTGCTGTGGTGGATCGAAGAAGGCCGAAAACCGTCAGTTGAGGAGGCGAGAATGCGGCTTGAACTACTCGCTCGATTGGGACCGACCTATTCAGCTTTCACCTTTAAACAAGCTTTTGCAGCGCCGGCCGGAGACGTTGTGAGCTCGTTTAAGTTCTAAGGCAGTACGTATAATTGCTGGCTAGTTCCGCTGCTGTAGGTACTGACGCGGCGTGGCTGCCACCATTTTTTTAAAAGTGCGTTGAAAGTGGGCCTGATCAGAAAAGCCTGCGTTGAGCGCTGCCTGAGCGATGCTTACGCCTCGTTTTAGTTCGTCTTGGGCGAACTGAATTCGCTTGTTGATCATGAAGGCGTGAGGACTAAATCCATAGTGCTTGTTAAAAGATCTGATCAAATGACCGGTGCTGCACTGGGCCACATTGCAAAGATCGTCGAGTGAAATGTTATCTCTGAAATGACACTCGATATAGGCGGCCGCTAGTTGAATGTTGAGAGCCGCAGTGGCGTGCACTTGCACTTGGGGGGTGGTGTCGCCGCGAATAACCGGAAGCAGGTCGGATAGGTAGCTCACCAAATTACTCTGTTTTAGCAACAGATCTGCTGCCGGATGCTGTAAGGTTTCGCAGAGCGCGATAAAGCGGTCGAATAACTTGGTATCCTCCAGTTTATCAATTGAAAAATCTTGCCAAACAGGGGCGGGCAGCAACTTGAAGTCAACTTGCAATTCGGCGAGCCATTGCGGATCTGCGTAGAGCATGTAATAAGCCCAAGGTTCACCGGGTATGGGGTTGCATTGATGCATCTGCTCTGGATTCATCAGCACTAAAGTACCTGCACGGACTTCATAGAGGTTTGTGCCGTTTAAGTAAGTGCTTCTGCCCTTGGCAATAGCACCGAATGACCACCATTTGTGAGCATGCGCTGCATAGGATACGTGCTGGCCGTTGTCGATCTTCCGCAGTTCTACATAGGGCAGATGGGGGTCTCGCCAAAAAGATGGTCTGTCTTTTATCGGGTAACTCATTGGGTTCTAGGCTCCTAGAACTTTATCGGGTACTAAACGAAAACAGGCCGCATATAGCGGCCTATTTTCTAAATCAGAGCCAAGTAACTCATCGCCAATTACTTCCCGCTTTCCGCAGGCCCTTTTCCGCCATGCCGCTGCCAGCCATTCGGCACATAGCCAGTTATGCTTCTACTGTCTGACAACAGCCTGACGAAAAATGGCTGCGCGGAAAAACGGGCGATAATTAATGATCAATCACTAAGTGCTAGTTGCTCACGCCCAGCTTGCCACCTTTGCCCGCACCGCCTTTGATCTCTTGCGCTTGGTAGTTGCGCAGCGCTTTGATCATCTGGTTGTAGGAGTCGGTGAAGGCGGCGGTAAGCAGCTTACCTTCTGGGGTGTTGCCAAAGGCGCCTGCACCTGCCAGACCACCTCCGAAAAAGCCGCCGAAGAGCTTCATGTCGTAGTTCTTGGCGCTGCCAACTGCGGCAGAGACCTGAATACCCGAGCGGTTGTCCACGAGTAAGAGAGTGGTGGCAGCTTCGTTTTTCTTTAGACCACCAGCAACAAGACTACCGAGTGAACCGAGCTTGCCGGCCAGTAGTCCCCCAACTCCGCCAGTTCCTTTTTCGGCGAATTGAATAGAGGGAGCCATGGTGTAGTCGGCGGCGACCATCTGGCCTTTGCCAAAGTTGCTTCCCTCACGCAGTTCACCGGAGTTGGCCAAGTCGCGCTCGGTGTTCATGTTGTTCATCGCATTGCCGCGCTCCACCACCACAAAGCAGTTGGATTGCTGAATCATAAGTCGCAGTACAGGCACAGTGCTGCCAAGTGTAGGGTAGCGGTTACGGTAGGTGCTGTACCAAGCAGAGGACTGCTTCTCGACCACGCCCAGAGTACCCAGAGGCTCGTCGCATTTTTCCAGTGCAGAATTTTCGCCTTGGGTGTTCGCTCCGCCAGCTGCACCAGTGGCTGCATTCCCTTCTGAACCACCCAATACTGGGTTGGTGGCCATACAGCCCGAGAGAGCGGCCACAGTGCCAAGTGCCAGAAGAGTGTGTGCAAACTTAATTCGCTTCATGCCGAAAAATTCCTTTGAGTAAAACGTCAATGCGGAGGCTGTCAGATTCGAACTGCCCGAACAAAAATGTATCTTTTTGATAGTACACAATCCATGTCATCGCGCAAAATCTCAGCTGCGCAAAAATGTGAGACCGTTCAGTTTTCTGAATGTCTAATGTTATCCGATGGGCACTGGGCCGTCGATTATCGACTGTGACTTCGCAGCAGGGCCAGCATGGCTTCGGCGGCGGCCGAGAGCGTGCGACCTTGACGGCGCACGAGACCTAAGTTTCGGCTCAAGTTGATGTGCTTGATTTGTAGCCGCCGCAGCGATGGGTCGAGCATGGTGGTTGGCAGCAGTGCCCAGCCCAATCCCGCTTGCGCCAATCCCTTATTGGTTTCTAGGTAGTTGGTCTCCAGCACTCGCCCGAGCTGTGCACCCAGCGGTTGCAGTTGTTCTTCTAGCAGACGACGGGTAGCGGTGCCGCGTGAGGGCAGCAATGCCGTGTGTTGGCAAAGCTCCTCGGCACTTACGCTTTGCTGGCTGGCGAGCGGATGCTCGATTGCGCAGCAAAATTCCAACGGATCCACCCACAGAATCTCGCTGCAGATACCACTAGGGGTGGTGTGCGGCAAGGTGATCACAGCGAGCTCCAAGCTATTGTCCATTACGCTGTCAAGTGCTTCTTCTGAGACGCTCAGTTGTAAGTCCACCTCTACCTCGGGGTAGGTTTGGATATAGTGGCGCAAGAGCTCGGGCAGGCGGCGTAGCCCGATGTGATGGCTAGTGCCTAATGCCAGTGGACCAGCCACGCGCCCATCGAGGGACTGCAACTCTGCCTCACAATTGGCTATCTCCGCCAACACGCGGCGTGCGGAGGGCAGCAGGGCTCGCCCAGCAGGGGTGAGAGTAACTTGCTTGCCGAGCCGGTCGAACAGGGGTCTGTCTATTTGCCCCTCAAGCGTGTTGATTCGCTTGCTGACTGCCGGCTGAGTGATAAACAGGGCCACTGCCGCGCCCGAGAATGAGCGGTGCTCGGCCACCGCGAGAAAGGCCTGCAACTGGGCGATTTCCATGGGTATTCCTATTTGGCATGGATTCAATGAATAATATGAATTTGAATTATCGCTTGCAGCGTCGCAAAATTGAAAGGTGAACATTAAGCGAGGATGAGATCGTGGCGGCCAAAACGCTCTACGACAAACTGTTTGACGCGCACGTGGTGCGCACCGAGGAAGACGGCACGGCGTTGCTTTACATAGACCGGCATTTGGTGCATGAAGTGACCTCGCCGCAGGCCTTTGAAGGGCTGAAACTGGCGGGGCGTGAGCTCTGGCGCAAGGGGTCTATCTTGGCAGTGGTGGACCACAATGTACCCACCACCGACCGCAGCGGCGGCAGCGAAGGCATCGAGGACAACACCTCGCGCCTGCAGGTGACAACCCTAGACGCCAACGCAGCGGCGCACGGCCTGACCTACTTCAACATCAACGACGTACGTCAAGGCATCGTGCATGTGATTGGGCCCGAACAAGGGGCCACTTTGCCCGGTATGACGGTGGTTTGCGGTGATTCGCACACCTCGACCCACGGCGCCTTTGGCGCGCTGGCGCATGGTATTGGCACCTCTGAAGTCGAGCACGTCATGGCAACCCAGTGCTTGGTGCAGAAAAAAATGCAGAATATGCTGGTCGAAGTGACCGGTGTGGCGGCCGATGGCGTGACCGCTAAAGACATCGCGCTGCACATAATCGGCGTGATTGGCACAGCGGGCGGTAATGGCTGTGCCATTGAGTTTGGTGGTGATGCGATCCGTGCCTTGAGCATGGAAGGGCGCATGACTCTGTGCAACATGGCCATTGAAGGCGGCGCGCGCGCGGGTATGGTGGCGGTGGATCAAACGACCATCGACTACGTACTCGACCGTCCGTACTCGCCCGCTGCAGAGCATCGAGACGCGGCGGTTGCTGCGTGGCGCGAATTGCACTCTGATGAGGGCGCACATTTTGACAAGCATGTCACCATCGACGCCGCCGATATTATCCCGCAGGTGAGCTGGGGTACTTCCCCTGAAATGGTGGCTTCTGTCGACGCCTCTGTGCCAGACCCAGCCCAGGAGAGCGATCCAGTCAAAGCCGACGGTATGCGCAAGGCGCTGGCCTATATGGATTTGCAAGCAGGCATGCCTATTACCGATATTGCCGTGGACAAGGTATTCATCGGCTCCTGTACCAATTCGCGCATCGAAGACATGCGGGCGGCAGCAGCCGTTATTAAAGGTCGTCAGGTGGCCTCTAATCTCAAACTGGCGATGGTGGTGCCCGGTTCAGGGCTTGTTAAAAAACAAGCCGAAGAGGAAGGCTTGGACAAAGTGTTCACCGAGGCCGGTTTTGAATGGCGTGAGCCAGGTTGTTCGATGTGTCTGGCCATGAACGCCGACCGTCTGGAGCCGGGCGAGCGTTGTGCCAGCACCTCAAACCGCAATTTCGAAGGCCGACAAGGTGCGGGTGGGCGCACCCATCTGGTCAGCCCAGCAATGGCCGCTGCTGCAGCTATTGCCGG
>JBMYWE010000159.1:0-6238 GCA_049607125.1 Granulosicoccaceae bacterium
CTACAAGATTTGCAGTGTTTGATCGCGCTGGAGCCCGAGCACGTGTCTTGGTATCAGCTGACGTTAGAGCCCAATACGCTGTTCCATCAGCAGGTGCCGCCGGGTATGCCTGACGACGATGTGCTGGCAGACCTGCATCAAGAGGGATTGAGGTATCTCGCCCAGAGTGGCTACCAGCGCTACGAGGTGTCAGCCTTTGCAAAGCCTGATAAGCAGTGCCAGCATAATCTCAATTACTGGCGTTTTGGTGACTATCTGGCAGCTGGAGCTGGCGCCCACGGCAAGCTGAGTACCGGTGATCAGGTGATGCGAGTGTGGAAACAGCGGCACCCACGTCAGTATATGAGCGAGCCAGACCCGAGCGGTGAGCGCTTTGTGGTTGAACGAGAGCAGTTGACCTTTGAGTTTATGCTCAACGCTCTGCGTTTGGTCGATGGGGTTGAGGCGAGTTTGTATGAGCGGCATACGGGTCTGGCGCTGCGCGAGATCGAGCCAGTGCTGCGACAGCTTGAGGCACGTGAGTTGCTTCAACCGCTAGAAAGTGGACGACTGGCCTGTACGCCGCTCGGACTCAATTATCTCGACGATGTGCTCCAGAGTTTTCTCGTGTCAAGCTGAGTCCTCTAGTCCCAGACACTGGTCGTGAGAAAATTTGACTAGTCTATGATTAATCCGAGGCAGGCCCCGCTCTACACTTTGTCCATTTGCAATGTCTCGCGTGTTGTCCATATGTCTTGTTTTCTATCCGCTTTCCGCTTGTCTTCCTCTGGCCGGTGGTTTCGTTGGTTCTGCGCATTGGGGATGCTCTCGCTATTGAGCGCGTGTAGCAATACTGGAGCCTCGTTGCTCAGGCTCGAGGCCAACTCACTCGATGAAGCCTTCCGCATCGATATCGCGCAAATTGACGTGGTCTACGACGTCGACCCGCAGTCAGAGTACGTCAATGGTCGTTCACGCATGCGCTTTCAGATGCGTGAAGGGCAGGTGCAGCCCATCTTCCATTTTGATCCTTGGACCCCTTTTGGCAGGGGGCGGGCTAACAGTCTGCTGCGTGTGGTTCTGAACGGCGAAGAGATTCCAGTCGAAGAGTTAATTTCAGCGCGAATGCTTGGATCAGAGCAAAATTTGTTTGAAATCGACCGAATTTTGGTGGCGGGTGAGCATGTGTTGGAGTTTGAGTGGGAACTATGGAACTGGTTCAAGCACGAAGAGCCGGGTTGGTTTCGCACGGTGGTCGATGATTCCGGTGGCATGGGCAATGAAACGCTTTGGCCAACTATCAATTCACCCGATGAGCTGGCGCGCCATACGCTGGAATTCCGTATCCACAGCGACGAACCTTACTCGGCGGTGGGCTCAACTGGGGTAGATCGCGATCTTGAAAGCGGGGTGCAGGTATTCAAAATAGATACGGGTCGTGAAGTATCAAGTTACACGGTAATGCTGTGTGCACTGCCCAGCGACCAGGTAAGCGAGCATTCTTTTATGGCGGGCGATGTGCCAGTGAGCATGTTGTCAACGCTGGATGAGGTAGCGACTGCGCAGGCCGTTGAGATCACCAAGGGGCGGTTGTTCAGCTTGGCAGCGGATTTTGGTGAGCTGGCGCAGCCCTCGGTTGATATCTTGTTGATCGACTGGGACACCGGCATGGAGTATTTTGGTGCTACCACCACTGGTCTAGTGGCTTTGCCTCATGAGCTCACCCATCTTTATTGGGGGACGGTGGCGATCAATTCTACTTGGCGAGACTCCTGGTTGGACGAGGCGATCAACGTCTGGTGGAATTACAATTCAGCGCCGGTCGCGGATGACTTTAGCTCGGATTTGCTGAGTGGCTCCCATAGTCTAGCTTTGGGCTTTGACGACAGAGCCTACGAAGAGGGCGCGCGGGTGATAGGTGCGGTGGCGGCAAAGCTTGGGGTGGCAGACGCAGTGGAGTTTCTCGCGGGTGTATACAGTGAGCGGCAATTTGAACCGTTTTCGACCGACGATTTTGTCGCGGATCTGGTGCGCTTTACGGGTGATCAGCGTTGGATCACTCGATTTGAGCGCTGGGTGGGCAATGCGCAATGGGCCGCGAGTCGCTAGCATTGTTCCCAGCTCCGGCTTGTGGCCTTTTAGCCGCTGTCACTATCGGTTTAGTTTTGCAATACGATGGCTTCAAACGAACGCACGCGCTCTGGCAGCTCGGTAGAGTAGCCCGTGCGACCTTGATGGTCGGTCCATTTGTAGTATGTTGCGGTTTGAGGGAGTGGGCTGCGCGTGTCTAATTGTACGCTCTGGGCCACCACGGCTGAGGTGGGTTCAGCGACCGGGCTCGCGGGTTTGTTGGTAGTTGTGTCTTCGACGTTCGCTTGCCGTGCCACGTGGCGCTCAGCGGCCTTGGCGTGCAGACTCGCCTTGCTTTGACTCATAAGCAACCAAGCAATGAGCAGAGTGGTACTGAGTAAAAATAGGCTCGCCCAGAGGGTTTTGCTGATTGTTCGCACGGTCAATTTACCTTGCATGAGGCACAGGGTGTCAGTCTAAGAGGCCTGGGGATTCGTTCCAAATCAAGTCCTTCAATCTGTCGACTGGCGCACGTTTTGAATGGACTAAAAAACTAATTTGTTTTAGTGCTTGCCTTTTGATATGGCACGCTAGTAGAATGCCCTGTTTTTCCACACCCAGAACTGGAAGTGAAGTCATGAAAGCCAATATCCACCCTGCGTACGAAGAGATCAACGTCACGTGCAGCTGTGGCAGTAGCTTCAAAACTCGCTCAACCTTGGGTAAGGACCTGGCAGTAGAAGTATGCTCTCAGTGCCACCCGTTCTACACCGGTAAGCAGAAGATCGTTGACTCTGCCGGTCAGGTTGACAAGTTCCGTCGTCGTTTCGGCGGCAAGTAAGCCTGTCATTTGCCTGGGCTCACACCGTTGGTGTTTGAGTCCAGCGCCGCAAAGCCCCGCCTTTTTAGGCGGGGTTTTTTTTGTTCCCAGTAAGGGTGTTCTAGATGTCTCATGGTGGCCGCCATGGATACATATGAAATTGATTTGCCAGTAAATTTTCCGAAGGAACGCCGACGTAATTCTAGAATCCCCTGATGAAAATTCTGCTGACGGATCAAGGGTATAGCGGAGACGTTAGTCTGTGGTGAAAAATCTGGGTTAGGTCAAATGTAAGCGAGTTTGGTGGTGTAGCAGTTAAACTGAGGCTATTGAATCAATGTTTGATCTAGATGAGGTGTTCTATGAGCTGGACTCATGGTGTAACAGCCGGTGTGTTGCTGACACTGGTGGGCTGCGCGGCGAACCCGGTGACGGGCAAGCGCGATTTAGTGATGATGTCCGAGCAGCAGGAAATATCTCTCGGTCGCCAGTCGCACCCGCAAATACTCAAACAATACCCGCGTTATAAAGACGAACGCCTGCAAAAATATGTCAATAATTTGGGTCAGGCGCTGGCCAAGAAGAGTCACCGCGCGAACCTGAAATTTACCTTCACGGTGGTCGACAGCCCTCAAATTAACGCGTTTGCCTTGCCGGGTGGATATATCTACGTCACCCGCGGCATCATGGCCTACATGAATTCCGAGGCGGAGCTGGCCGGCGTGTTGGGTCATGAAATAGGCCATGTGACCGCGCGTCATGGCGTGCGTCAGCAGAGCACGCAGACGCTGACGGGTTTGCTAGGCGCGGCGGTAGCTATTGGCACGAAAGGCCAATACAACGACTTGATAGGCACGGCCTCGCAGGCCTTGGTCAGTGGTTATGGGCGAGACCACGAGCTAGAAGCTGATCGTCTTGGTGCGGAGTATCTGGCACGCACCGGTCGCGACCCCGAGCAGATGATTGAAGTGGTGGGTATTCTCAAGGACCAAGAAGTGTTTGATCGCGATGTGGCCAAAGCCGAAGGGCGTGAGCCCCGTGCCTACCACGGTTTGTTTGCCAGCCACCCTCAAAATGACACGCGCTTGAAAGAAGTGGTGCGAGCGGCGCGCAAGTACTCCACCACCGCCACTGTCGATGCAGGCCGGGACCGCTACCTCAAATTGATCGATGGCATGGTGTTTGGCGATAGCCTGGAGCAGGGCGTGGTGCGCAACAACCGCTTCTACCATGGCCCGCTGGATTTTAAAGTCAGTGCCCCCAAAACTTGGGCGATAAAAAACAGCCCGAGCAAGTTGGTTTTTGTGCGGGATAGCGAAAGCGCGTACATGGAGCTGACATCCATGTCGACAGACGGTGCGCGTTCGCCGGCAGAGTTTATTGCCAAGCTGCTGAAAAAGCCTAGAGTGGGCGGTGGGCGCAACCTTAGTCGCAATGGTATGAAGGGTTACAGTCTAGTTTCCGAGGTGTCTAAGTTGCCTTGGGGGCAACCGGGTAATGCACTATTTACGGTTTGGTTTCGCGGTAAAACGGCTTGGTTGTTTGTTTCGGCCGCCAAAGATGCCAGTCAATTTAAGCGGCTCAGGCGTGAGTTTGATTCCATCTCGCACAGCATGTCTAAGCTGACCAGTCGTGATCGTGCCAACGCTGCTCCCAGGCGCATAGAGCTGCAGAAGGTGCGGCGCGGTGACACCTATGCCAAGCTTGCACGCTCGAGCTCCCTCGAGAGTTATCCGGTCGAGCAGCTGCGATTGCTGAACGGCGTTTACCCCAAGGGCGAGCCGAAGGCCGGTCAGCTAATTAAAGTGGTTAAGTAGCTGCGTGAGCGATTTATCTCCGGCCCGCAATGGACGGGTTTATTTGGTCGACGCCAGTATCTATGTGTATCAAGGTTTTAAGTCGGTGCCTTCAAGTACCCTAGACAGCGAAGGCGTGCAGTCAAACGCCGTTCACGGTTTTATAAACTCGTTGTTACAGCTATTTGAATCTGAAGGACCTCACTACATTGCTTGTGCCTTTGACCCGACCAACAACGCACGGGCCCGACAGGCGATAGACGCTCGCTACAAGCAGCATCGCAAGCCGCGTCCGCCAGAGTTAATCAGTCAATTCGCTGTTTGCCGTCGATGGTGTGACGCCATTGGTGTGGCTCAGTTTGAGCCATCGGGACACGAGGCCGACGACGTGATCGCCGCGTTAGCGGACACGGCGAGAGCTCAGCAGTTGCCCGTGACCGTGGTCAGTGCTGACAAGGATCTAGCGCAAGTGATCAGGCCTGGTGACGAGGTGTGGGAGTTGCAAAAAAACCGTCGCTTGCAATATGGGCGACTGCGCAAGCGTCTCGGTGTGGCCCCGGAACAGGTGCCCGATTTGTTGGCCTTGTGCGGAGACAAGGTGGATAACATTGCGGGGGTGCCCGGCGTGGGTCCGCGTATGGCGGCCCGGCTTCTGGCCCGATGGGGTGATCTTAAAACCTTGTCGGAGAATCTCGATGCCGTCGCCGCCATGAAGTTTCGTGGTGCTGCAGCCATTGCGCCTGTTTTGCAAGAGTACTGGCCGGTTGTAGTGGCCTCTCGGCGATTGACAGGCGTGTTAGCTGTGGGTGGATTGCCAACTGATGTGAATGCTCTGGCAAGGTGCCGTGCGGGCAATTGGCGAGATATGGCGAGGCATTTGGCTTTGCCTGAGCGAGTTATCGAGCGTTGGCGGATGGTGCTAGCATGAGCGAAGAGCGTCCGCAGTTGTTGTTGTTGAACAAGCCCTATGGGGTGTTGAGTCAGTTTACACCTGAGCACAATCATCCGACTTTGGCCGATTACATCGACAAGCCTGGGTTTTATCCGGCAGGCCGCCTAGATAGAGACAGTGAGGGGCTGTTGCTCCTGACCAATCATGGTCCGCTACAGCATCGCATTGCGCATCCGAAGCGCAAGATGCCCAAAACTTACTTGGTGCAAGTTGAAGGCGAGCCGAATGCTGCGGCGCTGCAGCAGTTGCGGGCGGGCGTGCGCCTAAAAGATGGCATGACCAAGCCCTGCGAAGCGGAACGCGTGGCCGAGCCCGACTGGCTCTGGCCTAGAGACCCGCCTGTGCGCTTTCGCCAGTCTATCCCCACAGCTTGGTTGAGGCTGGTGTTGCGTGAGGGGCGCAACAGACAAGTGCGGCGCATGACGGCGGCGGTTGGGTTTCCGACTTTGCGCTTGCTGCGCTCGCGCATTGGTCCTTGGCGACTGGGCGAGCTATCCCCTGGTGAGCGCTTGTTGCTACAGGTGTCGAAGCGTGACTTGCGGTAGTGACTTTTGCGGTGTGGGTGGATTTAGATGATGCTTGCCAAATGTTAACCGTGCGTATGTCACAGAAACGGCTGCA
>JBMYWE010000160.1:0-5955 GCA_049607125.1 Granulosicoccaceae bacterium
ATCCGAGGTCGAAGCCTTCCACGTCGAGTGTGATTTTACCCTGGCGCAGATCGAAGTCAGCGATTTGCCAGAACCTGCTAAAGAGTCGGACCCGGGGCTTGCTGTCGCGCTCTCCACACAATGTTTGTCGACGGCTGAGTTGAACGGTAGCGGCTTGGATTGGGTGTTACAGATTGATCTTGGTGTGCAGACACGGCTGCGGTGTTTTTACGATCGGCGTCATTTTGACCAACAGGGCACGCTCTATCGTCTGCAAGCCTTTGCAACTTTGCTGCAAGCAACACTTGCCGAACCCGAGCGAGAAATTGGACGTTTGAGCTTTGCCTCGGCGCTCGACACCGAGTTGATGGCCTCAATCAACCAGTCCGCGTTTGCCTATGATGCGAGCACGCCTATTCACCGGCGATTTGCGCTCCAAGCCGCCCACACACCCGATGACGAGGCCGTTCGATTTGAGGGGGTGTCTCTCAGCTACGCCGAGCTCGATCGCCGCAGCAACCAGCTGGCTCATTACCTTCGAAGCTTGGGCGCTGATCGTGGCGTCAAGATCGGACTTTTTGTCGAGCGCAGCGAGCGCATGATTCTCGGCCTGCTGGGTATTCTTAAATCGGGTGCAGCCTACATTCCGCTGGACCCTGGTTATCCGGCTGAGCGAATAGCCTATATCGCTTCAGATTCTCAAGTGCCAGTGATACTCACTGAGTCTGACTTGATGCACTTGGTAGATGCCGAGCAAACCAAGCCAGTATTGATTGAGCATCTCGAGTCAGAACTGGATGCACAAGAATCCAGCGCGCCAGAGGACGCTGTGGTGGCCGAGGATCCGATGTACCTGATCTATACCTCGGGCAGCACCGGCAAACCCAAAGGTGTGCAGATCAGTCATCGAAATGCTGCGACTTTCCTCGACAGTATGCTGTCGATGGCACCACTTAATCGGGTTGATCGCACCTTAGCGCTGACTTCGCTCTGCTTTGATGTGTCGGTGCCTGAGATCTATTGCACGTTGTTGATAGGTGGCTGTGTAGTGGTGGCCAGTCGGGCCACGGCAACCAACCCCGTCGCTTTGGCACAGCTGATTGAAGATGAAAATATACAGACAATGCACGCGACGCCTTCTACTTGGCGTTTGTTGTTAGAGACAGGTTGGAAGAATAAAAAGCTGACGGGCTTAACAGCGGGTGAGCCCTTTCCGCGCGAGTTGCTAGAGCCTATATTACAAGCTACGCACGAATTCTGGAATTTTTATGGCCCGACGGAGGCGACTGTCTACGCCACGGGCTATCAGATGAAACCAGGCGATGGTGGCGTGCACATCGGCAAGCCCATCCCCAACTACACCGTGCGTATTTGTGATGAGCAGGGTCAGGCTGTTCCTTTTGGAGCTGCGGGAGAGCTGTGGATCGGTGGGCCGGGTGTTGCCGAAGGCTATAGCAATCGTGCCGACCTCAATGAAACTCAGTTTCCACTCGTTGACGGACAGCGATTCTACCGAACTGGGGACGCCGTGCGACTGCTCGCAGACGGCAACATCGAATACCACAGCCGCATCGACGGACAAGTGAAGGTCAACGGCTATCGCATAGAACTCGGCGAGATCGAGGCCGTTTTGGCTGAGCACCCTGAAGTGTCGCGTGGCGTGGTGGATGTGCAAGCTGACGAGCGTGGCGACAAGTTGTTGGTCGCCTGGTGCTTGATGGAAGAAGGCAGTGTGCTGGAAGTCGCGGCGCTCAAGCGACATCTGCGCGAGCGTCTGCCGCCCTATATGGTTCCGGTTGCCTGGCAGGAGTTGCAACAGGTGCCGCTGAATCCCAATGGCAAAGTTGATCGCAAGGCCCTGCCGGCAGTGGCTTTTGCCGAGATCGCGACACCTAAGGTACGCGAGAGCAGCGACGTCGAGGCAGTGGATGATCAGCTGCGTTACGCGCGCGAGCTGTGGCTGCAAATGTTGAATTTGGAAGACTGCGATTCTCAAGCCAGTTTTTTTGAACTCGGCGGTACGTCCATGTTGGCGCTGCAGTATGTCAACCGCATCAATGAGGCGACAGGCGGTGACCACGGGATTGTCGACTTTTTTAGCAACCCGAATTTGCAGGCATGGTCAGAGCATTTGCGCGCAAGCGCCGTCAGCCGTCCTGCAACTCGGTCTGTGCAAACTGACTCGGCCGCCCATCGCTCGCAGGACATTGCCATAATCGGTATGGCAGTGAACGTTCCTGGTGCGAAGGGTTTGAGCCAGTATTGGCAAAATCTAATCGACGGCGTGGATTCTATTTCACACTTTAGTCGCGAAGAGCTGCTGGCGGAGTTACCCGCAGATCTGATCGACGACCCGGCCTATGTTCCCGCGCGCGGTGTGGTTGAGGACTGTGATGCCTTTGACAATGATTTTTTTGCGGTCAAGCCCATGTCATCGACCCGCAACAACGCTTGTTTTTGCAGACGGCCTACCACGCCTTTGAAGACGCGGGCCAAGTGGCTGAAAACTTTGACGGTCAAGTAGGCGTCTATGCGGGTACCTATTACAACACCTATCACAGTAACAACGCCAGTGCCCATACAGACCTCGTTGAAGCGATGGGCCATGTGCAGGAGATGATAGCCAGCGAGAAAGACTATGTGGCCACCCGTGTGGCACACAAGTTAAACCTTAAAGGTCCAGCTATCGCAGTACACACCGCATGCTCTACCTCCCTTGTGGCCATTGCTCAGGCGTGTAGTGCGCTGCGCTTGGGACAGTGCGATATGGCGGTCGCGGGTGCTGCCTCTATCACGTCTCCAGTGGCTAGTGGCCATGAGTTCCAAGAAGGTGGTGTGTTTTGCCGAGACGGTCAGACGCGCAGTTTTTCTGCGGATGCCACAGGCACCATGTTCTCCGACGGTGTGGGGGCGGTGGTGCTCAAACGCGTCGACGAAGCGGTGGCCAACGGCGATCGCATTTATGCCGTGATAAAAGCAGCGGCCACTAACAATGATGGCGGTGGCAAGATGAGTTTCATGGCGCCATCCAGTGACGGACAGGCGGCTGTGATCGAGGCGGCGTTGCGCGAGAGTGGGGTGCCAGCGAAGAGTATAGGCTATGTCGAGGCGCATGGCACCGCCACACCGGTGGGTGACCCTATTGAAGTGGAGGGGCTGCGCCGTGCGTTCGCCCATTTTACCGACGAGCGTCAGTTCTGCGCGATTGGTTCAGTCAAGTCAAACGTCGGTCATTTGACCGCCGCCGCCGGGGTGGCCGGTCTGATCAAAACTGCCTTGTCATTGCATCACAAGGTAATTCCACCGAGCTTGTATTGTGAACCAATAAACCCAGCCATCCGCTTTGAGCGCACACCCTTCTATCCAGTGGCCAAGCTCAGTGATTGGCCAGAGCCAGATCACCCACGGCGCGCGGGGGTGAGCTCTTTTGGTGTAGGTGGCACCAATGCTCATGCGATATTGGAAGAGTTTAGGGCCTCCGAACGCAGTCAAAGTGGCGGGCGATCTCGCGAGCTACTGTTGTTGTCGGCCAAGACGCGTGATTCGCTCGATGCGGCAACAGACGAATTAGCCGAGCATTTGCACTGTGGCCAGCCCGCGCTTGGCGATGTCTCGCATACGCTGTTGCACGGGCGCGCGCGCTTTGACGAACGACGCTTTGTCGTGACTGACGCTGCCGCCGCCAGTGAGCGATTGCAGAACCTGCAAGACGCCTACAGTGGCAGCATGAGCTTGCCGCAAACAGCCAAACGCGTGGCGTTTATGTTTCCGGGGCAAGGCAGCCAGTACGCGGGTATGGGTCGCAACCTCTACGACAGCGAGCCTGTCTATCGGCAGGCGATAGATCGCTGTGCTGAGATATTGCAAGCCGAGATCGGCATGGATATCCGCGAGCTGCTGCTCGCCGATGGCGAAGCGTTGGAGTGGGCACAGGAGAAGATCAACGAGACGCGCTACACCCAGCCCAGTTTATTTGTCACGGGCTACGCTCTGAGCCAGCTGTGGAAACACTGGGGTCTGCAGCCGGCAGCATTGATCGGTCATAGTATCGGGGAATTTGTCGCGGCCCATCTGGCGGGGGTGTTCAGCCTTGAAGATGCTCTATTGCTCGTGGCGCGTCGCGGGGCAATGATGCAAGCGCTGCCAGAGGGCTCCATGCTCAGCGTGCGATTGGGGCGCGAGGAGCTACAAGCTCAGTTGCCTGATGATCTATCCGTGGCCGCCGTCAACGGGCCGAGCCTTTGCGTGGTCGCAGGGCAGAATGAGGCGATCGCGTCTTTTGCCGCTCAATGCGAAAAAGCAGACATCGTCTGTCGTGCGTTGCATACCTCTCACGCTTTTCATTCGCACATGATGGACCCCATTGTGGATGACTTTGCAGCGTTGGTTGCCAGTGTCCAAAGAAAGTCTCCACAGCTTGAGCTTGTCTCTACGGCGGACGCCGATTGGCTGAGTAGCGAGACAGCCATGGACCCTCGCTATTGGGCAGAACATCTGCGCCGACCAGTGCGGTTTGCCGAAGGTATACAAGCACTTTGGGGCAAAGAGGACTACGTGTTGCTCGAGCTCGGTCCGCGCGCAACTGCCACTACTCTAGCCAGACAACAAGCGAGTGACGGGGCCCGCCAGATAGCGATACCTAGTATGGCCGACACGGCCGCCGACGAACGAGAGATCGAAGCTTTACTCTGCGCGGTCGGCCGCTTGTGGCAGTGCGATATAGCGCTCGACTGGCAAGCAATTCAAGGCCAGACATCGCGTCGTATTGTCAGCCTACCGGGCTACGCCTTCGCCAAGCACCGCTTTTGGCTCAAATCTCGTTTTGCGCTCGCGCGCGAACAACTAAAACCTGTGGAGGCCAGCGTGGCCACCACAGCACCAATTCCTGAATCTCACATTCGACTGGATGAGACTGCCGTTATGACCCAATCCACCCAAAGCCGTCAGCAGCACCTGATCACACTGCTCAAAGAGCTGTTTGAAGATACCTCCGGTATGGATTTAAAAAACGCTGATATCAACAGCAACTTTATGTCGCTGGGCCTCGACTCGCTGTTTTTGACGCAAGCGGGCAATTCAGTCAAAAAGAAATTTGGTATCGCTGTCAGCTTCCGCCAGTTGATGGAAGACATGAGTAGCTTTGACACCTTGGCTCAGCATCTCGATGCCGAATTGCCAGCGGGGAAATTTGAGCCGGAAGTTGTGGTGGCTGCTGCCCCCGTGGCCGAAGCAACGGCGGTGCCCGTAGCGCCAGCTGCAGTGCCGGCTGCTGCGATGCAGTCTATGCCAATGGCGGCGAGTGCTACTCCAGTGCCTGCGCTGGCCGGCGGTGCAATGGAGTCGCTGGTGCAGCAGCAATTGCAGTTGATGTCGCAACAACTTCAACTGCTCGGTGGTGGAGTCGCGGCAGTGCCTGCCGTGGCGGCACCGCAGCAAGCGCACGCTGCGGCGAGCGAGCCAGCGCCGCCCGCAGCGTCAGTTGAGCCAGCTGAGAAACCGACAGCGACCGCTGCCGACGATGCCAGTGTGGCCAAGCCTTTCGGCGCGCAGGCGAGGATATCCCACGAACACACAGGTGAGATGTCTGCTATTGCGCAGAAAAATTTGCGCGACTTTATCGCCGCCTACAATGCACGGACTAAATCGTCCAAAGCCTTCGCTCAAAACAATCGGCAAACGTTCTCCGATCCGCGGGTGGTATCGGGTTTTACCCCGCTGATGAAAGAGGCCATCTACCCTATGGTGGTGAACCGCTCGGCTGGCTGCAAGATCTGGGATATCGACGACAATGAGTATATTGATATCACCAATTGTTTTGGCGCCAACTTTATTGGTTATGGCACAGAAAAAATCAAAGAAGCCTTAGAAGACCAAAATATATCAATCATAGATAAAAGAACCCTTTATGCAGGATATAAAGATTATAATGAATATTTATGTTCCCTATAAAAATCAATAATACCGTAGAAACCATAT
>JBMYWE010000160.1:5965-6221 GCA_049607125.1 Granulosicoccaceae bacterium
GGACCAACTTGCCCAGATTCCGGGGATGTGGCGCGGCTCGCTTGTGAATTGACTGGAAACGAGCGATTCGCCTTTTGCAACACCGGATCTGAAGCGGTGCTCGGCACCGTGCGCGCCGCACGCAGCATCACCGCGCGCGACGTGGTGGTCTCTTTCAATGGCGACTACCACGGCCTGTTTGATGAGGTCATAGTGCGCGGTTCTCCGTCACTTAAGTCTTTTGCTGCGGCCTCTGGTATTCCCCAGTCGGCGGTCA
>JBMYWE010000161.1:0-6204 GCA_049607125.1 Granulosicoccaceae bacterium
TTAAATAGGCTGTTCTTTCTTTATGCCTAGCAAGAGAATACTGCAGCACCAAGCTTGGATGCGTATCAAGCCGTCGGGAGTCTACGGCGTCTTACCTCAAAGAACGAACCCAGTCGCATTAGAAGAAGCAGGGCCATAAATCCGTAATTCACCGCACCTTGGCCTATAGGCTGTGAATCCTCATCTGGCCCACAAAGAGCGTAGAACCTGCCTGAGTTATAGTTGTAAGCCCAACCAAATTGCGTGTTTTCAGAGAGTTTTTTGTCGGTCGAGGAGTGTACATAAATGTGCTCATAACCACACAAGGGGTTCATTGGAACAGGCTTGCTTAGATACGGCCCCAGGTTGTATTTGCCATTGGAGCGAGAGTTACACGCTTCGCCTTCCGCGTTCGTATAAAGCAGCATTCTATTGATAAAGTTTTTCATCGCCGCAGGCTGAGATGAAGCGCTTCCTCCGGTATAAACCGAGCAACCATAAACAGACTGTGTTGCCTGGGGGTAAGATCCATGCTCAATTTTGTAGCGATCTATCGCGGATTGAACAACTTTCGTATTGGCGACAATAAAGCTTTTGGCCGTCTGCGCGTTTGATACCTTGAACGACGGCACCGCTATAGAAGCTATCACCGACAAAATAACCACTACGATGAGCAGCTCAACTAGAGTAAAGCCGTGTGCCATATTTTGGCGCCGTGGTAGATCATCGGCCACTTCTGATTGCATTCCCCCATATGGTTTCGCTCTGTAGAGGGTTTGACGACAGCGAGACATCCCTGTCAAAAGCAATATGTGGTTCGCATATTTAGCCCCAGTTGTGGCCTTTGGGTTGATTGCCCGCGATAAACATTCCGGCCGCATCTTCACCTCTGGAGATGTAGACCTTCTGACATTCTTCCCGAAGCTGTTCAATGTCATGGAGGGTTTTTATGGTAAATCCTCGTGAGCTGAATCGGCTCTCTTCCCATGGTTTGTCGAGTAAAATGACCTCCATACCGATGGTGAGCCCAATAACAGGGATACAGTCTAGATCCGCTTTGTTTACTGGTGCGTGGATCTCTTTGTTGGTGAAAAACCTTCTTTCATGCATTTTGTGAGTCTCGCAAAAAGTTGCTGAGCTAGTTTGTGAACTTTGTGTGTTTGGCTATGATTTCCTGGCTAAAAAGCCAGAGCCTCAAGTCGTTTCAAAAGACAACAGCGCAGTCTTCGACTGGGTATGTGACAAATCGGCGATATTTACCATTTCTACATATGCACCAGTGGTAATCTGCAAGATTTTTTTCCGGCACGGAGATCTGCGGTCGTCCGGTGCGTTTGTGGCTGCAGCTTAGGGGTGCTCCGGCTATGTCGATGATTGCTGGTCGGTGGGATAGATCTAGTATCTTGTACCAGGAGACGAACGCCAAAAGCTAGTCGAGGGTGACGAAACTCTTGAGACAAAAAATGAAGCACTAGCGAGACGCTGAGCGCTCGTTTGGACTGATCTGGCCCTCTGGCGGGTATAGCAGCCCGTTCAAAAACTAAGCACCGCTGCGAGCGCCCCGAATTTGGCCAAAAAGCGCCCTGATTTTCGTTAAATAAACGGGGCCGCCTAGGTCACTATTTGCCTCAAATCAGTGCCATTTTTGTCTCAAATCGGAGCACTCTCGCTTGGTGCCTAGTTTCTGAACGGGCTGATAGGTCATTTGAATCGATGAGGTGTGTTTTTTCGTGAGTAGCAAAAACTCGTTATTGCCCCGCAATTTGGGTGACGCCCATATTCGCTTGTTGCGCATCTATAAAGTGGTGGTTGAGAGCCGTGGGTTTGCCGCCGCTGAGATTGAACTCAATATCAGTCGGCCGGCCATCAGTATGGCAATAGGTGAGCTTGAGAGCTTGCTGCAAATGCGCTTGTGCCATCGGGGGCGCGGTGGGTTTTCGGTGACAGACGAAGGTCGGCAAGTCTACGACGCTGCCCTACAGCTTTTTGCTGGGCTCGAGACCTTCAAGTCACAGATAAACGCCATCAATACCGAGCTCAAAGGCGAGTTCAATATTGGCATCACCGATAATTTGGTCACCCTGCCGCAGATGCGAATCACGCACGCACTGGCGGAGTTGAAACAGCGCGGCCCTGATATCTGCATCAACATCCGTATGATCCCACCCAATGACATCGAGGCAGGGGTCTTGGAAGGGACGCTGCACACGGGCGTGGTGCCAGAGTTGCGACGCCTGCCCGGGCTCAACTATATAGAGCTGTACCAGGAAGAGTCGCAGTTGTATTGCAGCGCCGAGCACGAGTTGTATCAACAAAATACCCACAAGCTGAGCGACAAACGTCTGGGTGAGTTCGATGCTGTGCTGCCGTCCTATCCGCAGAATCCCGAGATCAAGCTGCAACAACAAGTGTTGAAACCCGCCGCCACTTCCACTGACAGGGAGGGTATAGCGTTTCTAATCCTGACCGGCCAGTACATCGGTTTTTTGCCGACGCACCTGGCCGAGCGCTGGGTGGAGCAAGGTAAGATGCGCGCACTGCAGCCCAAGAAGAGAAAACTGGTGACAAGCTACTCAGCGGTTACGCGCAAAGGAGCCAAGCCCAACCCAAACACCGAGGCCTATCTTGAGGAGCTGCTCAAAAGATAGGCGCTGTTGAAGCGTTCGTAGCGGTCGGGTGTTAGGTTTCGTGCACTATTAGTGCACGTGGACCAGCGATAGCTCTGGTCCAACAAAGCTGCCGACCTGTGCCTCTTGGGATTTGCTCACCCAGTCCTGCTCAATGAAATCGTCGGTGTGTGGTGTGCATTGCCATCCCCAGTGTCCGGGGCCCGTGTCTCGCGCTTGTTTGATGGCCGACCAGATGTCGGTATTGGTGGCAAGAGCCCAATTGATCATCACCGTTTTGTCTTTGATCAACACGGCAGAGGGGATCTCCCAGGTGGCGTCTATCCATCGGTGGTCGCCGCAGTTGACGCTCTTTTCCCAGCGATCTTCGCTTGCATTGAAATAGGAGGAGCCAAAGCGCTCGGCGAGCTCAGCCGTTACGCGGGCTCGGAGGTCGCCGTTTGCGGCAGCGAATGGTGCCGATGCTGAAAATCTGTTTTTCCTGAGTGTCGAAACATCGAGACTGGCGCCGGCAGAGCGAATTTCACTGATTTTGACAGGCTTGGCTTCGTCTATTGGGGTTATTTTGAGCCCCCAGATGTCGTGCTGTAGTGAGACGAATAGGGGTTTTTTGACCTCTCCAGCTGGTTGCAAAAAAGAAACAAAACGTGTGCCTCCGTACGGTCGCCCGTCGTATGCCAAGGCTGCGTATTCGATTATTGCTGCTCCGGAATCCTGCGAGAGCCATAACAGTAGTCCTTTGTCATCGGGGTCTATGTAGACATGCAGCGTGTCAATGGAGGAGAAGTGGCTGTCGGAAGCGCAACCATTGTTCAAAGTCTCGAAGATTGGCTGTTCCGTCGGGCTGCCTTGTTGCGCCCCGGCGTAAATGTTCATGCGCCCGATCGCTGTGTCCGTATAGTCCACGGAGTAGTTATGGTTGTCGGGGAGAGGCAACAGAGGTCTTCCCAGCGGTTCGGAGCTGGTACATTCCCCCCAAAGCCCTGCTGTGGTCGTCTCCGTTTGTGTGCCTGCTTCCCCAGCAGCAGAGTTGTTGTCTGTGTCGGAATCTTTGCCGGTGTCGCCATCGTTTTGTTCGCCGGATGCCCCAGCTGAGCTGTCTTCTTGGCCTGTGTTTGCATTGTGCGTGTCGTCGCTGGAATCCACCGGCTCAGCAGGGTTCTCGTTTGCAATATTGGGCTGTTGCGTCGATGTGTCCTGATTCGTGGTGGAGCCATGGGTTGTTTGAGTTGACTCGTCACAGCCAATAAGCGCGAAGATAAGCGTGGCAAGCAGCAGCTTTTTCAAGGCGTAGTCCTTTTGTTTACATGGGTGCTAAATCTTCCAACGAACCTCTGCTCGTTTTTTTGTTCACAAGGGGTAAGTTGCAAGATTCGCACGCAGTGTTGTGACGCGGTTCAACTTTATGGCGGCTAAAAGCGTCTGTGTCGCTGAGTATATCTAGACGACGGTGACTCCAGAGCAGTTATTTAGGCACTGAAAGTCTGCTTGAAATACTCAATGCACTGGCGAAATCCCGCTTCGAAGTCACCGTTGCCAGGGTGGTAGACGCTCTCAAAGGAGATCACTCCGTCGTAGGCGTCTGCGTGCAGAGCCCTCGCCATGGGCTCGAATTGATTGGCGAGTTGACCTTCACCCATGCGGCGAACCTCAAGCGTTGCCCGTGGGGTATCAACTAGCACATCTTTGATATGAATATGGCCCAGATAGCCGTCTCGGATCTCCTCGTAGCCATCAGGGTAGGCAACCTCGTGGGCCCAGCAGTTATTAGCAGGGTCCCACAGGGTAAACAGGCTGCCTTTGGCGTCGAGATCATCGATCAGTTTACGTGCGGTGTAGCAGGAGTTGATCTGGGTGCCGTTGCCTGTCTCGCACGCCAGTTTGATGCCCTCGCTTTTGGCCAGCTCTACCGCAGGCGCTATAAAGGGAAGGGTGCTGTCCCAAGAGCCATGGGCGACATTCCATTTCTCTGCGCCGTTTTTGCCCCAAAGTATCATTCCTTTGAGTGGGCTCATGATGCGGACCACTTTGCAGTCGAGGGTGTGCGCCAACTCGATACATCGCTTGAGTGCATCGAGGTGTTGGGTATGTAGCCTGTCTCCGGGAGAGTTTTGGGTGGCGTGGATGCCTGCAAATATGTGTCTGGAAATGCACGACACACGCTTGTCGTGTCGCGTGATCAATTGCTTCACCTTGGCGATTTCTTCGGCGTTTAGATCGCCAACTTCCTTGTCCCATACATATTGCAACTCCGCGTATTGCAGTTGGTACTCGTCCATCACGGCCAGAGCATGCTTTAGATCGCGGTTGATGCCGTCTGTGATAACGCCTAGTTTCATATTAGTCTCCGGCTAGCGGTGAAGCTCGGCACCAACGATGTCTTCAATGATCTTGGTGACTGCCCAGTTGTCGCCGTCAGGGTACTTGCTCTTTCCTGCGTGAAACAACTGCATTGCTGTGGCAGCGGTGTGCAGTGGTACACCTAGGTTTTCTGCCAGATTCAGGGAGATGGTGAGGTCTTTGTGCATGGTGGCTATATGGCTGCCTGTGCCCTCGAATTGACGATCGATGATTTTTTCTAGCGCATTGTTCACTACACCGCAGCCCGCGCTGGAGCTGGAGACAACATCGAGCAGCACTTCACCTTTTATACCTGCTTTGGCAGCGAGGGCCGCCGCTTCAAATGTGGCGGAGAACTGCGCGCCGATGATTGATTGCAGACAAGCTTTTACCGTTTGGCCCTCGCCGGCGTTTTCTCCCACGTGGTGCACGACTTTGGATACCGCTGCAGTCACTGGCGCGCAATCTTGTAGCACCTCGGACTTGGCTGCCGCCATCAGCGTCAGCGCGCCCGATTGTGCTCCGGGAAAGCCGCCGCTGACGGGGCTATCTATGAGATGAATGCCGCTGCCTGCCATAGCGGCTCCAATTTCCTGAGCTTCCACAGGTTTGATGGTTGCAGTGAGCAGCACCGTCGAACCCGTTGCCATGTGGGCGAGCAACCCTTGTTCGCCGAGAATGACTTGCTTGGCCTGGTCTCCGTTCATCACCATCACGAAGGCGGCTCGTGATTTTTGCGCCAGTGCAGAGACAGACGCTGTACGGATGCCGCCCATCGCCTCGAAAGCTTGCATTCGCGTGGCATCGAGATCAAAACCAAATACATCAAAGCCAGCGGCGAGCAGGTTTTTCGCTAGGCCACTGCCCATATCGCCCAGACCAACCACTCCTACACATTGCATGGGTATCTCCTGCATGAATAAATGGGAAATTGAAGCTGGATATTCAATCGTTGCCCAATAGCTTGTGCGAACGGTGGCATATCGAGCCAACCAGCTCCTTTAGAAACGCGTGTCGTTTCGAGAGCGCGCTACTTTGAGACATTTACTTTCTCAATGTGAAGCGAATAGCCACCTAGACGGCCCCGGACATTTAACCAAAAAATCGGGAATGAAAAGGCGGGGCGCCAAGCCCATTTTCAGCACGCTGGCAGTAGGCGACAGCTGTTGAAAGGGCTGCAAGGCTTAACTGTGCCAGAGCGAATAGCGTCTGTCGACTAGCTCGGATATTTCATCATTGCCGAATTCGTGCTTCACCC
>JBMYWE010000162.1:0-6159 GCA_049607125.1 Granulosicoccaceae bacterium
ATCCATGCTTTTTTTACCGACCGCCAAGTGTCAAAAATCCCAGAGGCCAAGAGTGGTAGCCCACGACCCATCAACAAAATAGCGGTGATCGGCGGCGGCACCATGGGGGCAGGCATTGCCACCGCCTGCTTGCTCGCTGGCATCCCTGTCATCACAGTTGAACGAGAACAAACCGCAGTCGATGCAGGTAGAGAGCGCATCGACACAGCTCTAGCTGGCGCAGTGAAACGCGGCAAAATGAGCCAAGAACACAAAGACAACTTGATCAACAACAACTGGGCCGGCAGCACGGAATACGCTGCTATAAGCGATGTCGATCTGGTTATCGAGGCAGTGTTTGAAGACATGGACGTCAAAAAAGCGGTTTTCAGCGAGCTGGAAAGACACTGCAAGCCAGGAGCTGTTCTTGCGACCAATACTTCGTATTTGAATATCGATGAAATCGCAGCGTCCACCAAACGACCCGAAGACATCATCGGCCTGCACTTCTTTTCGCCAGCTCATGTCATGAAACTACTGGAAGTCGTCGTTGCCGACAAATGTGCCAATGACGTGGTTGCCACCGCGTTCGCGCTCGCCAAAAAATTAAAAAAAGTCGCGGTGCGCGCTGGCGTCTGCGATGGCTTTATCGGCAATCGAATACTGGGCAGTTATTTGAAAAGCGCATACTACATGGTCGAAGACGGTGTTAGCCCCTACCAGCTCGACCGCGCAATCAAAACCTTTGGCTACCCCATGGGCCCGTTTGAAATGGGCGATCTAGCTGGCCTGGATATTGGCTGGGCCAACCGCAAACGCAAAGCAACAAAGCAAGACCCGCGCGAGCGACAAGTCCGGTTCATCGATCAAGTCTGTGAAGAAGGCTGGTTTGGTCAAAAAACAGGCAAAGGTTTTTACCAGTACGAAAAAGGTGTCCGTGGTGGCACAGAACGCCCCGAAGTGCTCGAACTGATCGCAAACTCTCGAGCGGACGCTGGCATAAAACCGCGAGAATTCTCGGACGAGGAAATTACCACCAGATACCTAGCGGCGTTGATCAATGAGGCAGCCAAAGTCGTCGAGGAAGGAATCGCCCTGCGCCCGCTCGACGTAGATCAAACGTCGCTTTACGGCTACGGATTTCCACGCTGGCGCGGTGGACCACTCAAATACGCTGACATGATCGGACTAGAGAAAGTACTAGAAAACATCGAAGCCTTTGCCAGAGAAGATGCCTACTTCTGGCAACCTGCGCCATTGCTGAAAAAGCTAGTTGCGGAAGGCAAAACCTTTGACAGCCTGAACAAAATCTAGCTCGGATAATTCATCATTGCCGGAAAGCTCGCGCAGGGATTTGATTTCCCCGTGACATTCGAAAAAGCGCTGGTGCAGAGCGCGCAGCTTGGTTCACCTGCCGACTGAGACTGCGCGTCTCGGACCGCGTGTCTCAGAATACGTCCGCTGGGGAATCAAATAGCTGGCAAGAATTCGTGTGAAGGGTGAAAAATCCAGGCTAGTGACAGCCTGAAGCAGTTTCAACTCAACGCGCTGGGCAAATAGCCCGACAAGACATCCGTTGCCGGGCTTTCCGGCCAGATGTACAAACAGCTGCCACTGCAAAGCGGCAAACGCGTTAAGTGCACATAACAATAAAAGCGAATCGTTACCGACAATAGGCGTTCGATTAAAAGTTAACCGAGCTCTTTTTGCATAAAAGATTCAAACTCGCGATCACGCTTGTTGTGTTTATCAGGTGAAGAGAAGGGCATAGAAAAAGGGCGCTCAAACTTGGGTTCTTTTTCCTGCTGCTGAGGCTCCTGAGCCTCTTCCACTATAGAGGCCACTTCTGCTTCTTGGGCCTCTTGTGTTTCTTCATCTGTATAGGCGTAAATGCGCGTATCGCCTTTGAGGTACTGACGAACCTCATCCAAGGTGACGCCTTCGGCTTGTGCGAGGCTCTCCAATTTCCGCACCAGCGCCCTGCGCTTGGCATTGACACTCGCTCTTCGAGCCATTTCACTCTGTACGGCATCCATCAAACTATGCAGATCCAGATCGCTGTAGCGCGTCAGATCAAATTTGCCGTTGGAGGGTTTTGGGCCTTGCTTTGATAAAAAGGTCATATCTCACTTTCTAATCAGGGCGTTTAAACAAATGAGAGTTAATCCATAAGGAGAAACTATCCGAAGACAAAATATCTCCCTACAAACCTCCCGCTGAAGCGGTCGGTTTTATCACCTTAAACTCACGAATTTTGTCAACGCAAAAACGCTTTGTAAGCCAAATTGCTTGTTTCTAGCCGATGACTGTAACCCAGTGTATCGAGAAACTTATTAAACTCGGGGTGCTCTTCTTCTGGCACTTGAATCCCACACAGTACGCGGCCATACGCTGCACCGTGATTCCGGTAGTGAAACAGGCTGATATTCCACCCTCTGGCCAATTTATTTAAAAAGGCAGACAGTGCACCGGGGCGCTCGGGGAATTGAAAACGCACGAGTATTTCATCTTCTAACGAGGGCACCCGCCCACCGATCATATAGCGCACGTGCAACTTGGCCGTTTCATCTTCCGTCAAGTCCGTGACACCATACCCAGCTTCACGCAGTTTATCAATGATATCTTGCCGCTCTGCATCGCCGTTACTCAACCGTACACCAACGAACACCACCGCTCCCCCCGACGCCGAGTAGCGATAGTTGAACTCTGTGACAGCGCGACGACCCAAAGTTTGACAGAATTTGCGAAAAGCACCCGGTTGCTCTTCGAGCTCGACGGCCATCAAAGCCTCTCGCTGCTCCCCCACTTCGGCACGCTCTGCGACGTGACGCAAGCGATCAAAATTGACGTTGGCTCCTGACGTAATAGCAACAAGGCTCGCCCCCGTGAGCTGTTTTTCAGCAACGTACTTTTTTAATCCCGCAAGCGCCAGCGCCCCCGATGGCTCCACCAAGGTGCGCGTATCATCGTAGATATCCCGGATGGCGGCACACATTTCGTCCACCGTGCAGGTGACTACTGCGTCGAGCAAACGGCGACAGAGTCTAAACGTTTCCTTGCCAGGTATTCGCACTGCTACGCCATCAGCAAAAATACCGACTTCACCAATATCCGTGCGTCGTCCTCGTTTTAGAGAAGCCTGCATACAGGCAGAATCTTCAGACTCCACCCCAATTATTTGAACATCAGGGCGCAAATACTTCACGAATACTGCAATGCCGGCCGCAAGCCCTCCACCGCCGATGGGGACAAAAATCGTATGTATCGGGTCTGCGTGTTGGCGGCATATCTCCATGCCCACCGTCCCCTGCCCAGCAATGACATCCGGGTGATCAAACGGGGGCACAAAAACATAACCACGCTCTTCCGCCTGTTTGAGCGCATACTCCAAGGCCTCATCGAAGGTGTCACCGTGCTGCATCACTTTGCCGCCGAAGTTTTTAACCGCTTCAATTTTGATGGCGGGAGTAGTGCGCGGCATGACGATAATGGATTTTAAACCCAACATGGTGGCGCCCAAAGCCACACCTTGCGCATGGTTGCCAGCCGAGGCGCAGATCACGCCAGCCAGAGAGGGATCATTCTGGGTCAACTGATAAATGCAGTTGTAGGCCCCACGAATTTTGAATGAAAAGACTTGTTGTTTGTCCTCTCGCTTTAAGAGAACTCGGTTCCCAAGGCGGCGACTGATATTGGTCGCCAAGTCAAGCGGCGTCTCGTCAGCGACATCGTAAACGCGGGCGCTGAGGATTTTTTCGATGTATTTTTCCATCGGTTACAGAAGGTCTAAGCGGCTAGTCATGAGACTGTAACGAATATGCATTATCAGCGGAAGTCATTCTGGATCGATCAGCTAAAAATCTCGTCGCCCTACGCTCACACCCAGGCTGGTTACGCACCCATAGTGGTCAAGGTTCTGTCGAGTTTTTTATCGTGTTCTCAAAGCCCTCCGTTAGCATGTTAAGGGAAATCGAAACGCTAATGGACTAATGCGTGACACTCGCCGACAGATTATCTGGCTCGCGCTAGCGAATGGCCCTATCTCGCTATCGAGCAACAACCAAAAGAAAGCAGCATTTTTCAGATCTTTCATTCTGTACAGTAGGTTCCAGTGCAGGACTCTTAGACCCCGCGGATTAGATCTGGTTATAATCGAGCCATCACAAAGGCCAACACAGGGTGTGTATTGGATATCGAGCGCAATGCTGCCATGGCTATCAATGGGCGGATAAATCGCTGAATACCTCAGCCAGTCGAGCATCGCCTGCAGTTAGACCCTTTCACTCCAGTCGCGGATTCGATTGGATGCTCTTTCTGTTTGGCTCCGCTCTTGTGCTTTGGGGTGTCTATTTGGGTGCCACCAGCCTGAGCTACAACTGGCAGTGGTACCGCATCCCGCGCGCTATTTACCGCGTGATTGACGGTGAGCTCATCTGGGGACCTCTAGCTCGCGGTCTGCTGGTGACCCTAGAAATCACACTCTGGTCAGCGTTGGTCGCCTTCGCTGTTGGCCTGTGCACAGCGCTTTTGCGCCTCTCTCGATCTTGGGTAGGCCATCTACTCGCTACCGTCTACCTAGAGCTGATTCGCAACACGCCATTGCTAGTGCAGATGTACCTGTTTTATTTTGTGTTGTCGCCCATTCTCGGTATAGAAAGATTCTGGACAGGCGTGCTCTGCCTCGCTTTTTTTGAGGCCTCTTTTATCGCCGAGATTATCCGTGGCGGCATATTGTCTGTGCCCAAGGGCCAATGGGAGGGAGCCAGCTCGCTGGGCCTGAACACCACACAAGTCTACGCCAAAGTTGTATTGCCGCAGTCGGTGCCGATCATGCTGCCGCCGCTAACATCTGCCGTCGTCAACTTAATAAAAAATTCTGCCATCGTTTCCACCATCGCCATTTTTGACTTGACCAATGAAGGTCGCAACGTCATCGCAGACACCTTTTTAAGCTTTGAAGTCTGGCTGACGGTCGCGGCCATTTATCTCGTCATGACCATCAGCCTTTCCGCCTTTGCCTCACGCCTCGAAAAGCGCTTGGACGAAGGCAAAACACGCTCATGAAAACCACTAACGGGAGCTTCCCATGAAAATTATCCATGCAATAGCAGCTGCGGCATTGGCTGCCTGTACGCTCATCACCCCAGCTCAGGCCGCTGACCCGCAACAAGACTTGGCAGCCGCCAGTGTCATCGAGACCATCAAAAAGCGCGGCGTGCTGCGCGTGGGCATGTCCACATTTGTCCCCTGGGCCATGCGTGACAAAAACGGAGAACTTATCGGCTTTGAAATAGATGTAGCCAAGAAACTTGCCGAAGACATGGAAGTAGATGCGGAGTTTGTCCCCACGGCATGGGACGGCATCATTCCGGCACTGCTCGCAGGCAAGTTCGACGTCATTATCGGCGGCATGTCGATCACCCCTTCGCGCAACCTGACCGTCAACTTCGCCGCCCCCTACGCACACTCATCGCTGGGCGTGGTTGCAAGTAAAAAACTGGCCGCCGATCTCAGCTGGCCCGACGACTACAACAGCCCCAAAGTGACTTTCGTCTGCCGTCGTGGCGCTACACCGTGCACCTACATCAAAGAGACATTCCCCAAGGCTACCCTGCGCCAGTTTGACGACAACGGGCAAACCGTTCAGGAGGTTCTAAACGGCAACGCACACGCTTTAATCTCGTCACAACCACTGCCAGCTTTCACCGCCTTTGACAACCCTGACGCCGCCTTCGAAGCTACCAACGACAAAATCGATCCCGGCAACGAGGCTTTCGCTCTGCGCAAAGGCGACCCCGATGCATTGAATTTCTTCAACAATTGGGTATTGGTAAATAAGGCCAACGGTTGGTTGGCCGAGCGCCACAACTACTGGTTTGGCGGACGTCCTTGGGCCGATCAGCTCGCTCAGTAACAACGACCGCTCTCCACAGGAACAGGCAAGCACATGTACCCAGACCCACAGCGCCCGCGTCGCATCGGCCTACTGGACATTATCGTCCTGGCCTTGGTGCTGCTGGGTCTGGTCTACGCCAGTCGAAATATCTCGGAGGTGCTGGTTTACCGCTGGGACTGGAGTTTCTTGCCTCAAGTATTAGTGACACGCAGCGAGAGTGGTGGCTGGCGCCCCAATCTGCTGCTAGAGGGACTGCTGACCACCGTTCGCTTATCACTCTGGGC
>JBMYWE010000163.1:0-6148 GCA_049607125.1 Granulosicoccaceae bacterium
AGAAGGGCCTATACCGATCTTAAATAGATCAAAAACGCTGATAGACATATAAATCCTCGATTGCGAAGGCGGAGAAGGTAATAGCGATGCTATTCTCGGGCCGCAGTAGGATCGACCCTTGCTAAGGAGAGACAATCCTATTCTTCAAGACGACACGGGAATGTTAAAACTTGAACTTTAGTTCACCGTCATCTGAAAAATCGACGCAACAGCAAATTCGGCAGTTACAGGAAATGCCTGTTTTTGGGGGGCTGTCTTCGGCTGCTCTAGAGCATTTAATGCTGCACACGATCGATCACCGGATTCGCAGCGGCGACAGTTTTTTTCGCGCTGGCCAAGACGGCCAGGGCATGTTCGTGCTGCTAGAAGGCCGAGCGGTGGCGGCTCTCGAAGATAATAACAGCTGCTTTGTACTGCGGGAGTTTCTGCCAGGCGATTCTTTTGGTGAGGCTGCGGGTATAGATCTGCAACCTCGTAGCTACAGCGTACACGCTAGTACTGATTGTGTGGCACTGGGTGTGGGAGCGGAGGCTTTTTCTGCTTTGCAAGCTTTCGACGCCGAGCAATTTACGCTGTTTTATATGAATATCGCACGCGAGTTCAGTCGTCGTCTGCGTATCTGCGAGGAGCGTGCTTTTCGATACTGGCGCGAGCGCTCTCAGATACATGAAGAAAACGCTTCGCCGCAGAAACCCAGTGACCCCAGAGCGCAATGAGTGCAACGCATTGTGCCCGATAGCCTGACAACCACCTCGCCACTCACCTAACATCGCGCGCATAAGGCGCGATCTCTGGTGCTTTTTGCCCAGTCCAAATGTCTGTTCTGTACCCGTTTCTTAAGAGCCTATTAGCATTCCAGCGAAAATAGCCATCAAGAGTGCGCTCGAGCTTATCAAGCAAGTTGGCCTCCGGTACCCTGCGGCCAAGTTATTACTATCGGGCGCGCTAGATTGCGTTGTGCCCGAGCACCACAGGGTGCCAGCAGCTCCGAGCTAGCTTATTGGTTACACCTCTTTATTACCGCACTACGCTGGAAAGAAATGTGAACTCTCTCATTTTGATTTTGATAGCTCTTGGCTTCGTCAGTATCGTCGCCGAGGACTTAACCCATCTCAACAAAGCTAAAACCACGCTGTTTTTTGGATCTTTAGTGTGGGTATTACACTTTGTTGACCGTCAAGGTCAGGGCCAGGCATTACACCTAGCGCTCAATGAAAACCTGCAAGAGATTGCCAGTTTGTGGTTGTTTTTGATGGCGGCGATGACTTTTGTGGCCTATCTCAACAATCGTGAATTTTTCTCCACCATCGCTTCGAGATTGCTGCCCAGCAAGCTAAGCAAACGAGCCTTGATGCTGCTCAGCGCGCACTTTGCCTTTGTGTTTTCGTCACTGGCGGACAACGTTACGGCGACGCTGGTGTGCTTTAGTATTTTGATACCGCTCAAGCTCAACGTGCGTGATATGGCGCGTTTTGCGGCGGTGATTGTTTTTGCTGTCAACTCGGGTGGGGTGGCACTAATAACTGGCGATGTTACGACGCTGATGGTGTTTACCGAAGGCAAGGTGGATATTCCACATTTGCTGGTCTTGGTTGTTCCCGCGTATATCGCACTCTTGGCCTTGACGCTGGTGATATCGCGCGGTTTGGACGAGACAGTTGATGTGGTCAAAAGTAATCGGCGCATCCCTAAGAGTGACTGGTTTTCAGGAGCGCTTTTTTTGCTCACCATCGGCAGTATCTTGTACCTCAACGTAGTCTTCGACGTACCTCCTTTGCTGACCTATTTGTTGGCCCTGTCAGTGTTGTTTTTGATTATGCAGTTTATCAACGGCGACGAGGACATGATGCGAAATATTCGCCTGATCGAATTTGATGCTTTGTTTTTCTTTCTGGGGATTTTGTTGATGGTCGGCATGCTAAAAGAGCTGCACGTGTTGCGCTACTTCGCGCAGTTGTTTGACCTGATGCCTGTCTGGGCGGCGAACTACTGTTTGGGGGTGTTTTCTGCCGTGCTCGACAATGTGCCTCTCACTGCCGCTATATTGCAAGCCGAAGTGCCTATGTCTCAAGGAGATTGGGTTGCCTTGGTGTATGCCGTGGGTGTCGGCGGCTCTTTACTCGTGGTGGGCTCCGCCGCGGGTGTAATTGCCATGAGTCGCGTTGAAGGTTTGAGTTTTCTAAGTTTTGCCCGCTATAGCCCTCATTTGCTAGTGGCTTATAGTTTGGGTTATGCCTTAGCTTACTGGAGCGGTACTTGGCTTAAATAGCCTGCTAGTCACTGAATCGGGCTGACGCATGATCTTACACGGCGCCTATACAAGGTGTTCTATTTTATTAGAGCGCGCAGAGGCGCCATGATGATGTGCACGGATGCTCGATCAATAGCCGCGCTGTAAATCCACCGATTCAACCGGCGCGAGCCCTTGTTCTAGTCGTTGGATATCTGCGGCGACTTGTTGTGCGGAAGCGTGAAAAACCGTCTCTGCCGCGATATGCGGAGTGATTACTACCTTGGGGTGTTGCCAGTAGGGGTGTTCTTGGGGAAGGGGTTCGCGGTGAAAAACATCCAGCATGGCACCACGGATCTGGCCGGTGTCCAAGGCGGCGAGCAGGTCTTGATCGACCACCAGCGCACCACGCGCCAAATTGACCACAGCCGCGCCTTTGGGCAGCTGTTGTAATAGCACCTTGTCGACGATGCCACGTGTTTTCGGCGTGTCAGGTAGCAGGCAAATCAACAGTTCGGTACCTGCCAAAAAATCAGCGAGGCCGGATTCTCCGCTGTAGCTTGCAACCCCTTCAATCTGCTTGATGCTGCGCGACCAGCCGCTTACTCCAAATCCATTGTTCAACAGAGCGAGTGCCACCTTGCTGCCAAGCGTACCCATGCCCAGTACGCCCACTTTTAATTTGGGCTTCACGCCACTGACTGAGGCGTCCCACCGTTTTTGTGATTGTTGCAAACGCATCCGATCGAAATCGCGTTGGTAGTGCAGTGCGGCGTACAGCGCGTACTCGGCCATTTGCTCGCCCATACCCGCGTCGCGCTGGCGGACGAGCGGAAGCTGGGGCAGCTCGGGATCACGAGTGATGTGGTCTATGCCAGCACCCATAGAAAATATAGCCCGCAGATTGGGCAGGCTCGCCAGCATCCCAAGTGGAGGTTGCCAGACCAAGGCATATTTAACGTCCTCCGAGGTCCAGTGATCACCAAATTCTAAGGGCAGCGATGGCGCGACTGCGGCAAAAGCCTCTTGCCATGCGTCGTACTTCTCTGAGTTGGGGGAGTAGATCAAAAGGCTCATGAGATTGCCGTCCCTTATGGGTCAATATGGCACCGCAGTGTAAACGGCTGGCAGCACGAAGCAAAACTGCTAGTCGGGCGATTGTTCACTGCGAGGTGCTGTTGCGGTCTTGCATTGGTGTGAGGCCAAAGCGTTCTCGGTAGCACTTGCTGAAGTGCGACTGTGAGACAAAGCCGACCGCAAGGGCGATGTCATACAGGGGCTGGCCCGTTTGTATGACGTAACGACGCGCTTGGTCTAATCGCATGGCGAGGTAGTAGTGCTGCGGGGTGGTCTCTTTGTGTTTCTTAAACAGGCGTTCGAGTTGACGCAGCGAAAGGTTGACCTTTTCTGCGACTTGGTGAGGGGCAAGGGGTTCGTCTAGGTGTTGGCGCATCAGGTTGATGGCGGCCGCCATCTTGACTGATTGCCGCGCATGCAGTGCGTCCTCTGCCAAACGTTGGTGTTCACCGGCGCTGCGTGTGCGGTCGTGGATAAACTGACTGGCTACCTCCGCCGCCAGAGCGTTGCCGTGTTCGTCGGCAATCATGGCCAGCATCATGTCCATGGCCGCCGTTCCACCGGAGCAACTGTATCGCTTGCGGTCCATGACAAAGAGCTGGTCGACGATATCGAGTTGCGGATAACTCTCCGCGAAACTGACGATGTATTCCCAGTGAATAGTGCACTGGTGATCGTCGAGTAAGCCCGCACTGGCAAGCACGAGTGAACCGGAGCTGACGCCGCCCAGCGTGCTACCACGGTTGGCGTGCTGCCACAGGCTATGATGGTAAGGTTTAAGCAGCTCTTGGCTCACCGGTAGGCCCGAGCAAACGAAAACCGTATGATACTTGCATTTGTCACTTACTTTGCCGGTGCATAATAGGGAAATACCGCTGCTGCAGCTGACCGCCTCACCGTCGAGCGAGAGGCAATCCCACTGATAGAGTGCCCGCCCGCTGAGTCGGTTGGCGGCGCGCAGGGGCTCAGTGATACTGCTAAACGCCATCAGCGGGAAGTCGGGCAACAAGACCACCGCCACGCGATGTGAATCAGCGCTGGCCGGGGGGTCGAGGGCTTGTTGTCTATCGTTCGCTTGCATTTGCGGATGGTCGATGTGACTTTGCGCGCATTTTGACACAGTAAAATGCTCAGTAACTGTCTCTCATTCGACAGATGTGTCGATATCGAGCCATTGTAGAACTGAATTCAACTAAATCTATTTGTCGTTTTATTCGGTTCAGACGTCGCTCACGGAATCAGCGATATACTTCATCGTGTGTACATTTCCGCAGCAGAAGTAGCGAAAAAACTACTAGACACTAGCTGCGTTGTGGCAGACACGACCGGCTAGCACTTCACCGTTAGTTGCTTTTAAGTAAGCGGAGGCCCCATGTCGGTCAAATCAGATATTGAAATCGCACGCGAAGCGTCCATGAAACGCGTCGGAGAAATTGCAGATGGTTTGCAAATCCCAGACGAAGCCCTTCAGCCTTACGGCCATTACAAAGCCAAAGTGGCGCTTGATTACATCCAGGGCTTGAAAGACAAGCCCGATGGCAAGTTGATTCTGGTCACTGCCATCAGCCCTACACCCGCTGGCGAAGGCAAGACCACCACAACGGTTGGTCTGGGTGACGGTCTGAACAAAATTGGTAAAAACGCCATCATGTGTCTGCGCGAGCCCTCACTCGGGCCGTGTTTTGGCGTGAAAGGCGGGGCTGCCGGCGGTGGCTTCGCCCAGGTTGTACCGATGGAAGACATCAATTTGCATTTCACCGGCGATTTCCACGCCATTGGCGCAGCTCACAACCTGTTGTCGGCGATGATCGATAACCACATCTACTGGGGCAATGAGCTGGGCATAGATTCTCGTCGTGTCGCCTGGCGCCGCGTCGTAGATATGAATGACCGCTCACTGCGCAGTATCAACAGCAGCCTCGGCGGGATCGCCAACGGTTACCCGCGCGAGGACGGGTTTGACATCACGGTGGCGTCCGAGATCATGGCCATCTTCTGCCTGGCTAAAGATCTGCAGGATTTGCAAGACCGAATAGGTCGTATTGTGGTTGCCGAGACCCGTGACCGCCAACCAATCACCGCTAAACAAATCAACGCCGACGGTGCAATGACAGTGCTGCTCAAAGACGCATTAGCGCCCAATTTGGTGCAGACGCTCGAGAACAACCCCGCGTTTATTCACGGTGGACCGTTCGGTAATATTGCTCATGGTTGTAATACCGTTATCGCCACCAAAGCAGCTCTAAAAATGGCTGATTATGTTGTTACCGAGGCGGGTTTTGGGGCTGATCTGGGCGCTGAGAAATTTTTTGATATTAAATGCCGCAAGGCAGGCTTGTCCCCTGATGCGGCGGTTATTGTTGCCACCGTCCGAGCGTTGAAAATGCACGGCGGAGTAGACAAAAAAGAGCTCAGTGGTGAAAACGTCGAAGCGGTTACTGCAGGTTGTGAGAACTTGGCTCGCCATATCCGCAACGTCAAAAGTTTTGGTGTACCGGTGGTGGTGGCGATCAATCGCTTTAGCGCCGACACCGACGCTGAAGTTGCGGCCGTACGTGCTGCTGCCGAAGAGCTTGGTGTCAAAGCCATTCTGGCTAATCACTGGGCCGAGGGCAGCGCGGGCACCGAAGAGCTGGCTCAGCATGTGGTGGAAATGGTGGATGGAGGTACCGCTCAATTTGCCCCCATCTACGACGACAGCTTGCCGCTTTGGGATAAGATCAGCACTGTTGCCACGCAACTCTATGGCGCCAGCGAAGTAGTAGCGGACAAAAAAGTTCGGGACAAACTGCGGCAGTTTACAGACTTGGGCTATGGGGATTTGCCCGTGTGCATGGCCAA
>JBMYWE010000164.1:0-6034 GCA_049607125.1 Granulosicoccaceae bacterium
AGTGCGACGGTTGCGAAAGTCACGAAGCAAAACATTGAGCCGCTTACTTTCCGGTGTCAGCTCAGCCTTGCGCATGTGGTCTTGAATTTTGAAACTATCTGCATCCGCGCCAAGGGCCAGGCGCAGCAAATCTTTGGCAAGAATAACCCCCAAGACTTCATCGCGACTCTCTCCCACCACAGGAAAGCGCGAATGACCACTCTGGATAATGGTGTCGAGGATTTCTTCGAGAGGAGCGTCCACTTCAACGCAAACCATCTGCGCGCGCGGGATCATGATGTCGCGGACCTGCATGTCCGCCACTTCAAATACGCCATTGATCATCGACAGCGAATCCGCGTCGATCAAGGATCGCTGATGGGAATCTTCGAGAATTTCTAGCAAGTCACTGCGATCGCGCGGTTCATTGCCAAAGGCCTGTGCAATGCGCTCCACAAAGGAACGCTGGCTACTGTCGGGGTTGTCGTCAGCCATGGCTGCTCGTACTGTCTCCAAAACTCTCTAGATAAGGGTCTTCAATACCCTCTAAGGCTAGCAACTGAACTTCCAATTGCTCCATTATTTCCGCCTCATCATACGCTATATGGTCAAAGCCGCGCAGGTGTAACACTCCGTGCACCACCATATGGGCAAAATGCGCGTCGCGCGCCTTACCCTGTGTGAGTGCTTCGTTATTGACCACAGGCACACAGATCACCACATCGCCAAGATATCCCTCCGATACCTCTAAGGGAAGATCGGCTTCAAAAGACAGCACGTTAGTAGGCTTATCAAGCTCTCGAAACTGTCTATTCAGCGCGGTTATCTCGTCTATACCGACTAACCTAAGCGTGCAAAACCCGCTTTCACCCTGCAGAGCTCGCCGAGCCCAATGAACCATCGTTTCTGCATCAGGTGCATCATTTCTAAGCGTTTCCTCGGCGAACTGGACGTCGATATCTTGAAACGCATCCTCAGTCTCGTCATGCTCTGACATCATTGCCGTCGCTCAGATGCGCTCTCGTCTAAATCGTATGCGCGCACAATTCGCTTGACCAAAGGATGCCGCACGACGTCGCGCGCACCGAACTGTACAAAGCCAATACCTTCGACATCCGTCAGCAAATCTCGTGCGTGGCGTAACCCAGACTGACTTTTGTTGGGGAGATCAATTTGCGAGGTGTCGCCCGTGACAATGGCCTTGCTGCCAAAACCAATACGGGTGAGAAACATCTTCATCTGCTCGCGCGTGGTGTTTTGCGCTTCGTCCATGATGATACAAGCATGGTTGAGTGTACGGCCACGCATAAACGCCAATGGCGCCACTTCTATCACGCTACGATCGATCAATTTACCCACCCGCTCAAAGCCCATAAATTCATAGAGCGCATCATAGATAGGCCGCAAGTAGGGATCAATTTTTTGAGTTAAGTCTTCAGCTTCTTGATTTTTTTCTTCAAGCGCTCACCTGCCTCTACTGCTGGGCGCACCAGAACCAACCGGCGAACTTGGTCTTTCTCGAGCATCTCTACGGCGGCGGCCACCGCCAAATAGGTTTTGCCGGTACCGGCAGGCCCTTCACCAAAGGTAAGGTCGTTAGCATGTATGGCACGCAGGTAGTCCCCTTGGTTTTCACCGCGCGCGCGCAACTTCATGCGGCGCATAGAAATCTGTGCCGACAAATCATCCGCTGCGGCTGGCCCATCACTGGCATTGCTTAAATGCAAATGCACAATTTCATCATTCAACGCTTGCTCTGCTGCCAAACTGTAGAGCTCTTGAATCACTTTTTCAGCCTGCTCAACGGCATCGGGCCCGCCTTCCAAGGCAAACAGGCCGCCCCGGTTACTCACCTGCACTTGCAAGCGCGACTCGATCAGTTTGAGATTAGCGTTGAGCTGTCCGCATAGCTCGGCCAACTGGTCGTTGTCGACGGGCTCGAGACTGAACTCGACCCGTACAGCTTCCGCCATTTCCTCGCTCGCGGTGACATCAGTCAAGGTCTAGCGCCTCTGCCTTAGAATCGTTTATCGCCACCAACTCGCCACGCAGAGAGTTAGGTCGCGCCTCTGTAATGCGCACGTCGACAAAATAGCCAACCAATCGTTCACTGCCTTTGAAGTTGACCACGCGATTGTTCTCGGTGCGTCCGGCCACCTCGCCTTCACCGCGCCGCGCGGGTCGCTCGACCAATATTCGCTGGCGCGTGCCCACCATCGCGTCACTGATGGCCGCCGCCTGCTGATTAATTAAAGCTTGTAGTTCAGCCAAGTGCGCCTTTTTTAGCTCCATTGGCTCTTCGTCTTCTAGGTTGGCCGCTGGTGTTCCAGGACGCGCGCTGAAGATAAAACTAAAGGAATGATCAAACCCAATTTCTTCAATTAACTTCAGGGTGTCTCTGAAATCACGCTCGGTCTCACCCGGAAAGCCGACAATAAAATCAGACGACAGACAAATGTCAGGGCGTGCTTCGCGCAGCTTGCGAATGCGACTCTTGTACTCAAGGCGCGTGTGCCCGCGCTTCATCGCTGCCAATACTCGATCAGAACCGCTCTGCACTGGCAAGTGCACAAAACTCACGAGCTCCGGTACTTCGGCATAAGCCTCAATGAGGCTGTCAGAAAATTCGACCGGATGCGACGTCGTAAAGCGAATGCGCTCTATACCCTCGACAGCCGCGACGAAATGAATCAGATGGGCGAGGTCGGCAATTTCACCGCCATCCATCTCACCACGATAGGCGTTGACGTTTTGACCCAAGAGGTTGACCTCTCGCACTCCCTGTTCGGCCAGAGACACAACCTCCGCAATCACGTCATCAAAGGGACGACTGATCTCTTCACCGCGGGTGTAAGGCACCACGCAAAAAGAACAGTATTTAGAGCACCCCTCCATGATCGAGACAAAGGCAGTTGGCCCCTCAGCCCGCGGCTCGGGTAGCCGATCAAACTTTTCAATCTCAGGGAAAGAAATATCCACCACGGAACCGCGATTTACTCGTGCCTCTTCCAGCAAATTGGGCAAGCGATGTAAGGTCTGAGGACCAAAAACCACATCCACCTGGGGTGCGCGTCGCTGAATCGCTTCGCCCTCTTGGCTCGCCACACAGCCGCCGACACCAATCACGAGATTCGGGTTTTTCTCTTTGTGTTTAGACCAACGCCCCAACTCAGAAAACACCTTTTCTTGTGCTTTTTCCCTGATAGAACAGGTATTTAGCAACATGATGTCGGCTTCTTCAGGCTGATCGGTCAGCTCCACACCCTCGGCGTCGTGTAACACGTCCAGCATCTTCGCTGAATCGTATTCATTCATCTGACAGCCATGGGTTTTGATATATAACTTGCGGGTCATCTACGCACAATCCACTTGGATAACCGACGAAGCATACCTGCTCAGCCCTTCCGAGTCATGCATGTGCGTAGAAAGTTTTTGGAAATTGGCGACGAAAAGGGTAAAAAACGACGCCTTAGCCAGCATTTTTATGGATTAAGCCGCGAGTAATTGTCAGCAAAATGATTTTCAAATCAAACAACAGAGACCAGTGCTGGATGTAATAGAGGTCGTGTTCTATACGCTTGTTGAGATCAGTGTCCCCGCGCCAACCATTGACCTGGGCCCAACCCGTGATACCAGCTTTTACACGGTGCTTTTGCATGTAGCCGGGAATCTCATCTTTAAACTGCTCTACAAACATCGGCCGCTCGGGGCGAGGACCGACAATCGACATCTCACCAAACAATACATTAAACAGCTGGGGAAGCTCGTCTAGGCTGGTACTGCGTAGAAAATGACCAAAGGGTGTTGCTCGTACCTCTCCCTTTTTGTTCCATACCGGCCCCGACTTACTCTCTGCGCCGACCGGCATCGAACGGAATTTGAACATGCGAATGGGGCGACTATTTACCCCTAAACGCTCTTGGCGGTAGAGCACCGGCCCCGGGGAGCTCAGCTTCACCCCAATCGCGATAATCAACATCAGCGGCGCTAGGACCAATAAAAACAAAAAGGCCAACACGCGATCTTCTACCTCTTTGAGGAAGCGGTTGAACCCATCAATGGGAGTTTCAGACAAATTGAGAACAGGCATTCCAGCTACAAATGAGACTGATCGGCCCAAAAGTACCATACCAGCTGTGTCAGGCACATATTTCACATCCACCACATAACGACTCAATCGGTCGGCGATATGCCGCAAATGGTGTTCGGATCGCAAAGGCATTGTCAGCCAAACTTGATCGACATGGTTGCGATCAAGGAAGCTCTGCACTTCAGGCCATACATCTTGCACATCACCATCAAAGACAGCCTTGACCTTAAAGCCCGCCCACGGCGCCTCCTCTAAAGAACGCTGAACCGGCCCGCACATATCAGGCTCTCCGACAACGATTACGAAGCGACCGTTAAAGCCTGAGCTTCGCAGCCAACGTAGAACAGAACGCCCAACAACTCGATAAACGCTAAGCCCAACAACACTCAAACCCCACCAAAGCAAATACCAGCCAGCGCTAAAAAGATCATGATGATCAGTAATAGCTGCCAACAGCGTGACGGAAACAAATACGGCTCCCACTGCAAACAACACAAGCCTAAACTCAAGTAGTAAAGACTCGCCACGGCGCGTTTTGTAGAGGGAAAAAGCAGGAAAAATGGCAGCACTGAGCACAAACGCTACGCTTGCCACCCAAAAATGCTGATGAGACAGAGTATCAAGATTAGAAGTGAACGCGACGGCAACGAAAAATGCAACCATCATCAGGCACAGGTCCACAACCCACGTGAGCGCGAAAATACCGTTGCTATGCGCTCTTAAAAATCCTTGTCTCATAATGTCCGCAGGTTGCTAATTGTAGAGTCTAGTAGGGGCAAAGCTAGCCGAACCAATTATCGCGCACGTGAAAAAATGCAAGCTTCAGGCCAAAGGACGAACATATTAGGCCCACCTCTTCAGGGGGATTGTAGTGGAAAAAACACAAACACTCCTGACAAACGGCTTCTCTAGGCCGTTTAAGCTAAGCGCGGCTTTCCCAAACGCGAATATTACGCCCTCTAAGAAAGTCCCAAGATGCGAAAGCGGCACTCAGAAACACACCAAAGGCATAGAGCAGCAGGCTACTAATCCGGTTTAGCTTCAACGGCTTTCGATCATCGCGCAACCACACCAATAGAAACAGACTCGCAGAGGCCAGCAAATAAAAAAACACTCCAAATCCCAGCACAAACATCCAAACACTGCCAGATCCAAGCGCAGCCACACACCCAACCAGCAACAGAGGTAACGTGAACCATCGAATAACCTTGTGGAAGATTAGCTTCAATAGCAAAGCAGGCTTTTTCAAAAGCAATAGCCGTTCAGACCACAGACTATTCATCGCCCGCAGCACAATGCGTCGTTTGCGGCGGAATTCCATTTTAAAGTCATTATCGTGCCTTTCAGTCCCAATAGCGTCAGACACGAAAATGATCCGTAGATCATGAATTGCAGCTACTCGCCAAGGCTCAACAATATCCGACATACGATCGATTGGAAGCTCAACGTAGTACTTGGCTTTGACGGCATACATCGATCCATTTGCTCCGATGGTACCTCCTAAAAGAGATTCACGCTCCTTCATCCAGTTTTCCAAACGCTCATACAGGCCTTCTTGGTTTCCAGGCTTTCCTTTCCCGTTGTAAACCCTACGGCCAATTGCAACACCAACATCCGGTGGCGCCATAGCCTTGACAAACTCTCTAATGGCACTGCTTTCATACATTGTATTGGCATCGGAAAACACCAAAACATCACCTGTGGCGATAGAAGCCAATTCATTCTGACAGTGAGTTTTACCAAGTCTACCTGCGACTCGCACGAGACGAACGCCTCGGTCTTCATACTGCTCTACAATGGCATCAGTAGCATCAGTTGATCCATCCGAAAAAACTAATATTTCGATATTGTTTTTTGGATAATCAAGTTCGAAGCTATTGAGTAGCTTACGCTCTATATGTTTTTCTTCGTTGTAGCAAGCGATAATAAGAGTAACGTGTGGCAACTTCGAGAACTCAGCCGCAC
>JBMYWE010000165.1:0-3134 GCA_049607125.1 Granulosicoccaceae bacterium
TGGACATCACCGCCACCGCAATGAGCAACGAGGCGACAAACAGACTGACCGTGGTCAACCGCCAGCGCAGCGCGATACCGAGAATGGGTTTATACACCCAGTGAACCAGCGTCTCCAAACCATCGGCGATAGACTGCTGAACGCGCATCAATATGTTTGGGCGTTTCTCCTCGCGGATTTTCAGGTTCTTTAAATGCGACGGCAAAACAAACTTTGACTCGACCAATGAAAACAACAACACCGGCACCACTACCGCAGGAATCTGCGCAAATATTTGCCCGCGCACCCCACCCACCATGGCCAGAGGTAAAAAGGCCAAGGCAGTCGTCAAAACACCGAAAGTCACTGGAGTCGCCACTTCTAGGGTGCCCTCTACCGCTGCACGCTCTCCGGGTACACCCCGCCGCGTGTGCGTGTATATATTTTCTCCGGTGACAATGGCATCGTCGACCACGATACCAAGCACTAAAATAAAGGCGAATAGTGAGACAATGTTGATGGTCAAACCCAGCCAGGGCAGCACGATAAAGCTGCCGAGAAAGGAAACCGGAATTCCGATAGTCACCCAGAAAGCTACGGCCGGCCGCAGAAACAACGTGAGCAATATGACTACCAGCAAACCACCCTGCAAGGCGCTCTTGAGCAGAGTATTCAGGCGGGCGCGTAAAACCGTAGAACGGTCGCGCCAAGTGTCGAGGCTCACGCCTGCTGGCAACCAATGGGTAGACGCCTGCACATACTCGCGCGTGGCCGCCGCCACATCAATGGCACTTTGATCACCGACACGATACACCTCAATCAATATTGAAGAGCGGCCGTTAAAGCGCGTGTTGATTTGCGCTTCGTCAAACCCGTCGGTCAGTGCCGCGATGTCTTTCACTTTGAGTTGACTTCCATCCGCTCGGGTCAAGATGGCAATGTCGCCAAATTCTCGAGCCGTATAGGCCTGGCCCTGTGTGCGCAGCAGCACTTCGCCACCTTCTGTGCGCAGATTGCCCGCCGCCGCGCTGGCCGAGCCACGCTCGATAGCCTGTGCCACTTGTGCCAGCGTCAGCCCGTATTCGCGCAGGCGTCTCTCAGATATTTCCACCGCCATCTCGTAGGGGCGCGCCGACTGTATCTCAACCTGCGTGATCACCGCCTTGGCCAACAACTCATCGCGCACCCGATCGGCCAAATCACGCAACTCGTGCTCGCTGAGCTCTCCCGAGAGAGCCACGCTGATCACTTCGCGTTTGCGCTGAGCCAAAGTAATAGAGGGTGTTTCCACGGAATCGGGGAACGTGGTGATCGCATCGATGCGGCTCTTGATATCATCCAGTGCGTCACGCGGGTCTTCGCCACTGGCCAAGTCTAGCGAGATCGCCGAGCTACCCTCGGTCGAACGAGAGCGTGTCTCCTCGATACTAGCGAGATCTTGCAGGGCCTCTTCCACTCGAATGGTCACTGCTTCCTCTACCTCTTGCGGCGAGGCGCCAGGGTAGACCGTACGAACGCTAATGCGATCAAGCGTGAAAGACGGAAAGACTTCAACCGCCATTTGCGTCTGTAAATTATAAAAGCCAAGCCCCGCCACAAACACCATCAACAGATTGGCAGCGACATGGTTGCGTGCAAACCACGCGATAACCCCGCCCTTCATGAGTCACTCCGCTCAGTTTTTTCGGCGCTGTTGGTACGCTCGCCTTTACTCCCCTCTCGCTGTTCTTTGCCCTCAGGGCCAGCCTTTCCCTGACGACCGACGGGGCTACCGCTGCCGCCGCTGCTACTGCGAGCAGGGGCTTCACCATCAACAGTGGCCGCCACGCGCATTCCCGATACCGCGCTACCTAAGGGTGTTAAAATTAGCTCGTCACCGGCTTGCAAGCCGGTGACAATCGCGTTGGTGCCGTCATTGTATAAAACTTGAACTTGAGCACGCGCCACCTTGCCATCGTTCACAAGAAAAACATCGCCCTCTGGCCGTAGCAGGCGCTCGGGAAAGACAAAGACATCATCGTAACGCTTGCCCGGCAAACGGGCTTCAACAAACTGCCCCACCGACAGCGATTCGGCGGCCTCTACTTCGGCCACGACAAATAACTGCCGCGTGCTGACGTCGATCTGCCCTTCACTGCGCGCCAGTCTCGCCTTGTAGCTAGTCGTTTTGTCATCGCCAAACAACTCGACAGAGGCCGTATCGCTGCCAACGCTCTGCAAGTCCATCTGCTCTAGCTGAGCACTATTGAGAGGCAGGCGAACATCCATTGCATCGGCGGCGAACACCACACCCAACACATTGCCTGTGGTGATAAAGCGGCCCTCATCGACTGAGCGACTCAGCACTTGGCCATCGTAGGGAGCTGTGATCTGGGTACGAGAGAGATCCAGCTTGGCGCGTTCCAGCTGCGCCTCGGCGCTCTGCACCTGTGCCAGTGCGGCTTGTCGCTGGGGTGTGCGCAGCACCAATGCCCCTGGCTTGCCGCGTTTGCCGAGCTTTTTCCAGTCGGCTGCGGCTTGATCCCCCTGGACTTTCTCTTGCGTGTATTGCGCTCTAGCCTGCACCAGCGCCGCCTCAGCACTGCGTACGGCAATCTGGTAGTCACTGGAATCCAAGGCGAGTAACACATCTCCCTGTTCAAAGCGGCTGCCGGCTTGAAAACTCGGTGAGACTTCTGCAACCACTCCTGAGACTTGCGCCACCAAAGTGGTTTGCTTGCGGGGCACGACGCTGCCAAAGCTGCGCAATTTGACCGTGTAGCTCTGAGTTTTTAGTGTAGTTGCTTCAACGGGAACCACTTGCGTGCGGGTGGGTGGCCGCTTGGGCGCCTCGGGTGGGTTGGCTTTGATAAACATAAAGGCTGCCGCCCCCGCCGCCAACACTAGCACCGGTAACGCCACACCTAACACCACCTGCAACCCGCTCTTTTCAGAACCCATGAAATAAAACCCTAGCTTACGCATTCGACACAATTAACCCAGTGTGCAAGTTTAGCGGTAGACGTCAAACTCAGGGGAAAAGACGGGTCAAGAAATGTCAGGGTCCTCGGCGCTAACGCTCTGAACTGTCCTAAATGAGCTAGGAGCGGAAGCTTGGCGAACGCAGGCACAAAAAAGCGCGCTCGAGGCGCGCAATTTTGAAGGCATTACAAACC
>JBMYWE010000165.1:3144-6013 GCA_049607125.1 Granulosicoccaceae bacterium
CGGGGAACCCCGGCGGCATTCCGCCTGGTGGCATGCCACCTTTGCCGCCCATCATGCGCATCATTTTCGCCATGCCACCACCTTTTGACATCTTTTTCATGGTCTTGGACATGGTCAGGTGCTGCTTGAGCAGCCGATTGACGTCTTGTACCTGCGTACCCGAGCCCGCCGCTATACGCTTGCGACGCGAGCCCTTAATTAGATCGGGAAAGCGGCGCTCTCGCGGGGTCATGGAGTTGATAATGGCGACCATTTTTCTCACATCTCCACCGCCCGTGGCCTGCGCCATGGCCTTCTCGCGTACGGCGTCTGGCAACTTGTCCATACCGGGCAGCTTGTCCATCATCGCACCGATACCGCCCATGCTTTCGAGCTGAGTCAGCTGGTCGCGCATGTCTTCGAGATCAAAGCTCTTGCCCTTCTTGACCTTCTTGGCGAGTTTCTCGGCCTTTTTGAGATCGACCTGCTGAGTGACTTCCTCGACCAGCGAGACCACATCCCCCATACCTAGAATGCGCGAGGCAATACGGTCGGGGTGAAAGGCCTCGAGAGCGGTGGTCTTCTCGCCAACGCCCATAAACTTGATCGGTACGCCGGTGACCATGCGCACCGACAAGGCCGCACCGCCGCGCGCGTCGCCGTCGGTTTTGGTCAGCACCACACCGGTGAGCGGCAACGCATCGCCAAAAGCCTTGGCTGTGTTGGCGGCGTCTTGACCGGTCATGGCATCCACCACAAACAAGGTCTCGACCGGATTGATTGCCGCGTGCAAGTCTTTGATCTCAGCCATCATGGCCTCATCGACTGCCAGGCGACCGGCGGTATCTACCAGTAACACATCGACCATTGCCTTTTTGGCGGCGGCGAGTGCGTCGGCGGCTATCTGCTGGGGTTTTTGCTCGGGACTAGAGGCGTGGAAGAGCACATCGACTTCTTTGGCCAAGGTCTCCAACTGCTTGATAGCCGCTGGGCGGTAGACGTCACAGCTGACCACCATCACCTTTTTTTGTCGGCGCTCTTTGAGCAAGCGAGACAACTTGGCCACAGTGGTGGTCTTACCTGCACCCTGCAAGCCCGCCATCAGTACCACGGCTGGGGGCTGTGCACTGAGATCTAGATCTTCATTTTGCTCGCCCATCACGGCGGTCAGCTCATCGCTGACTACTTTTACCAGGGCTTGACCTGGGTTGAGCGAGCCCACCACCTCTTGACCAAGCGCCTTCTCTCGCACTTGCTCGGTGAATTGCTTGACCACCGGCAAGGCGACATCGGCCTCGAGCAGCGCCATACGCACTTCGCGCAGTGTGTCCTTGACGTTCTGCTCGGTCAGGCGACCCTGACCCCGCAGGTTTTTGAGCGTTCGACCAAGACGGTCGGAAAGATTGTCAAACATGGGGTAGCTTCCTTTGGCGCACGACCAAATATGCGCACTCACTTATAGGTTTCAAGTATACAAGGGTTTCAGCCGCCATTTCAGTGCGGGCGTAACAAACACTTTTCAACGCGCTAGCTATTTTCTATCCATTTGGTTTTTTTCAATACCAGCAGAGACATAGGTTTGACTCTTGCAGTGACAACGCTGCTAAACTCAATTCACCATATGGATCTTGTGGCATATATGCATAAATTAGCACTAGTGGCTATATACAGCGCTACCCTCGGCTTGTTGCTGAGCATGGATTGGCAGGGACAACAGCACCAGCAGCAAACAGTGCAGACCGAAGCGGCACCAACTGTTGAGGCACAAAGCACTCCTCAAACAACCGAGGCCTCCTGCGACCCCAGCTTGCAGACTTGTGCTGCTGCTCAGCAAAAAGCAGAACGGCTCACCAAGAGTGCGCTCACTCGTACTACGTTCAGCGAGCCAGCGGAAAAACAGACGGCCGCTACACAGTAAACCAGACCACGTCTGACAGGGCTTCCCCGCTCCTTAGCACCTTCGCCCCGTGCTCGCGCTCGTTCGCCAAAATCAGTACCCGCGCGACCGGCCCTCTTATTTTCGCAGATCTTCCCTGAATCCCAGTAGCATTTAAAGCTCCGGTAGAAGGCGCTCAGCCATCATTTATTCTTCAATAGGTGGGCACATGACATATTGGGGCATAATCCTTGGCACATCAGGAATTCGCGCGCTTTTGGTGGATTCCGGCGGCGACCAATCGCAACGACCTGACCCGCGCCATACTCGAGGGCGTCGCTTTCGGCTATAGAGACTGTACAGAAGCGCTGCAATCAACCGGGGCTCGTTTCGAGCAACGGTGGGCCATTGGCGAAGGTTCGGCATCAGACTATTGGCCAAACTCATCGCGACTGTTTTGGATCAACCATTGGCACGGCCACAGGGCAGCGAGTTCGGTGCTGCACTAGTCACTGCGTGTCTGGCGCTATGCGCCGCTACAGGGGCAGCGCCTGAACAAGTGATCAGCCCGCCGGATACCGCACGAACCCTAAGGCCCGAGCGGCAACTCATCGAGAATTTCGAGCTAAAATACCGGCAGTTCAAACAAGCCTGCCCCGCGATCCAGTCGCTTAGCTAACGCGGGGTATAGGCTTTCAGATTGCTGAGTACTTAGGCGTTGACATCTACTACAAGCCTGCCTCGCACCCTGCCCGCGAGAATGTCCTCGCCGACCCTCGGCAAGTCGCCGAGCGTCACTTCTTCAACCATGCTCTGTAACTTGGCCAGTGGTAAATCACGATGTATTCGCTGCCAAGCTTCAAGCCGATCGACATAGGGCCGGTGCACTGAGTCGATGCCAAGCAAATTGATACCTCTTAACAAAAAGGGTATCACCGTCGCCGGCAGGTTTGCCCCGCCGGCCAAACCAACTGAGGCCACCGAGCCCCCATAGGCTATCTGGCCCAAAACACG
>JBMYWE010000166.1:0-5983 GCA_049607125.1 Granulosicoccaceae bacterium
AAGCCGTTCGCCTCAGACAACCTCTGCCTCTTTGTCATAAGAAAAGCTGAGTTTCTCGTCGTTACCCACCGATACGGTGACCTTGCCGCCGCCGTTCAAATGACCAAAGAGAATCTCGTCGGCCAGAGGCCGCTTGATGTTTTCTTGTATAATGCGGCGCATTGGACGCGCACCCATCTGCGGATCAAAGCCATGCTCGGCGAGCCAAGCGCGCGCCTGCTCGTCCACCACCAACTGGATATTCTTGTCGGCCAGTTGACTCTCGAGCTCGATCACAAATTTGTCAACCACCGATGTAATGATCGATACATCCAATGGCTTAAACTGCACGATAGCATCCAGACGATTGCGGAACTCCGGCGTGAACAGGCGGTTGATCGCCTCCATGCCATCGGTGGAGTTGTCTTGCTCAACAAAGCCCAAGGAACGACGGCTGATCGACTGTGCACCGGCGTTGGTGGTCAACACCAAGATCACGTTGCGAAAATCTGCCTTGCGGCCATTGTTGTCGGTCAGCGTACCGTGATCCATTACTTGCAGCAGCAGGTTAAAGACATCCGGATGCGCCTTTTCGATTTCATCGAGCAAAATAACTGCGTGCGGGTTTTTGAGCGCCGCCTCGGTCAGCAAGCCGCCCTGGTCGTACCCCACGTAGCCCGGAGGTGCACCGATCAGGCGGGATACTGTGTGCGCTTCCATGTACTCGGACATATCAAAGCGCACCAGCTCGATCCCTAAAACATGCGACAGCTGGCGTGTGACCTCGGTTTTACCCACACCCGTTGGCCCCGCGAACAAAAAACTGCCGATTGGCTTGTCTTCGGTTCCCAAACCCGAGCGCGCCATCTTGATCGAGTTGGCCAAGGTAGTAATTGCCTCGTCCTGCCCGTAAACCAGCATTTTCAAATCGCGCTCTAGTGTACGCAGCTTTTCGACATCGGAGCTGGACACACTCTTTTCGGGGATACGCGCCATCTTGGCGACAATGGATTCTACGTCTCGCAGCCCAATCGTCTTCTTGCGACTCGCTGCAGGCTGCAAGCGGCGATTGGCACCGGCTTCGTCGATCACATCAATGGCTTTGTCGGGCAAGAAGCGATCGGTGATGTAGCGCTCAGACAACTCCGCTGCCGCCTTCAAGGCATCCTGGGTATAGCGCACTTCATGAAAAGCCTCAAAATGCGACTTCAGGCCCTTGAGAATGCCAACGGTTTGCTCAGTGGTTGGCTCAACCACGTCAATTTTCTGGAAGCGTCGCGCCAGCGCCTTGTCCTTTTCAAAGACACCGCGGTACTCTTGATAAGTCGTGGACCCCATGCATTTGAGCTCACCTGTGGCCAACATGGGCTTGATCAGGTTCGAGGCGTCCATCACGCCGCCCGAAGCAGCACCGGCGCCAATAATGGTGTGGATCTCGTCGATAAATAGCACCGCATGCGGCTCTTGCTTTATTTGCGACAAAATAGATTTGAGACGTTTTTCAAAGTCGCCACGGTACTTGGTGCCAGCGACCAAAGCACCCAAATCCAGCGAATAAATGACGGCTTCGGAGAGAACCTCAGGCACTTCGCCGTCGACAATCTTCTTGGCCAAGCCCTCGGCAATGGCTGTCTTGCCAACGCCCGCCTCACCCACCAGCAAGGGGTTGTTTTTGCGACGACGACACAAAACTTGCACCGCGCGCGTGATCTCGTGATCGCGACCAATCAACGGATCGATCTTGCCTTCAGTGGCCCGCTCGTTGAGGTTAGTGGCGTACTTATCGAGTGGTTTTTCATCACGGCCTTCTTCAACCATGCTGTCTGCGCTGGTGGCGTCTTCTTCTTCACTCTCGTCGTCACGCATCTTGGAGATCCCGTGCGAGATGTAGTTCACCACATCTAGGCGCGTTATGTTCTGCTTGTTCAACAGATATACGCAATGCGAGTCCTGTTCACCAAAAATGGCGACCAGCACGTTCTCCCCCGACACCTCTTTTTTGCCAGACGATTGCACGTGAAAAACCGCGCGCTGCAGCACACGCTGAAACCCCAGCGTCGGTTGCGTCTCGCGCGATTCGCTGTCGTCCAGCACTGGCGTGTTGCGCTCGATGTAGTGGCGCAATTCTTCGCGCAACTGATCGATGTTGCCGCCACAGGCACGGATCACTTCGGTGGCCTGCGCGTTGTCAATTAGCGCCAGCATCAAGTGCTCGACGGTCATGAACTCAAAACGCTGGTCCCGCGCGCGGCGAAAGGCGGTGTTCAGGGTTTCTTCGAGTTCTTTGCTTAGCATTTATTCACCTCAAGTCGAGATTGCGGACACAACAAAAACAGCTGTCAGACTTCTTCCATCTGACACATCAGTGGATGTTGATGTTCCCGCGAAAATTGATTCACCATAGCGACCTTGGTCTCAGCGATTTCACGTGCATACACACCACACACGCCCTTGCCCTGCGTGTGCACTTGCAGCATCACTTGGGTCGCGCGCTCACGGTCCAGGGTGAAAAACTTCTCCAATACCTGCACCACGAACTCCATGGGTGTGTAGTCATCGTTCATCAATACCACTTTATAGTCCGGTGGCGGCTGCAGCTTGGGCTTAGCCGTCTCTGTCGCCAGACCGTGATCTTCAGAATGTTGGTTACCCATGGTGCGTCTTGTTCCCAATGGTCGATGCTAAAAATGCAGTTTATATGCCGCTCTGAGTGATTGCCGAGCAGCCTGTGAAGTAAAGCTTGCCAGTGCACACACTCGATCTCGCCATCACAGCACTAAATGTAGCGCGAATTGACAATTTCAAGTGCTCTGCGACTATCCTCACACCTTAACTCACACTTATCGAGTGCCTACAGGCGCTCCACTGCTAAAAGTGCGCATACAAATGACAAAAGAGAATAATAGCTGGCAGTTGGTCGACACGCAGGAATCACTGGATCAGTTGTCTCAGCGCTTGCTCAGCGTCAATTGGGTAGCCATAGATACCGAATTTATGCGCGAAAAAACGTACTACCCCGTACTGTGTTTAATTCAACTAGCGACTCCTGATTGGGCCGTTTGTGTCGACCCCATGGCGGATCTATCCTTGAAGCCTCTCCTTGATGCTCTTTATAGTCCGAACCTCCTCAAAATCTTCCATGCCGCCGAGCAAGACCTCGAGCTGTTTAACCAAATGAAAGGCACTTTGCCACCCAACTTGTTCGACACACAGATCGCTGCTCCACTACTGGGTTTTCCCGAGCAAGTGGGCTACGGGCGATTGGTCGAGATGATCTGCGGGCGCGCGCTGGATAAATCCCAGACACGCACCGACTGGAGCCGTCGTCCACTGAGTGAAGCACAGCTTCAATATGCGGCCGACGATGTGATTGAACTTGTAAAAATATACGTGCACTTACAAAAGCAGCTCGAGGACACAGCTCGCACCGATTGGCTTAGCACTGACTGGCAGCGCTTGGCCGATCCGGAACGCTTCAACCGCTCGCCCGACCGCGCTTGGGAACGACTCAAAGGACTAGATCGCCTATCCAAAAAGGCCAGAGGCGCGGCGCAGCAGCTGGCCATCTGGCGTGAAACTGTGGCACTAGAGCGCAACCGACCGCGCAACTGGATTCTTAAGGATGCCGTGCTGATCGATATCGCCAAACAACTGCCGCGCAACCCCGAGAGCTTATCGCGTGTGAGAGGACTGCCAGAACCCGTACTCAAGCGAGACGGCCACTCGCTGCTCAAAGCCGTCTCACAGGGACAAAACTCTCCCCTGCCCCTCAGCAAAAAAGTGAACGCGCAGCCACTCAGTGAAAGCCAAGAAGCTGCCGTAGACGCCCTGTCGGCTATCGTGCGACTCAAAGGACTAGAGCACAGCATCAACCCGCAAGTATTGGCTTCACGAAAGGTATTAGAAAAGTACTTACGCGGTGAAGATCAAACACTTAATAGTGGCTGGCGCGGCAAACTATTGGCAGACACACTCAACGGTTTTTTATCCGGAGAATTGCACTTGGAGCTCAACTCACAAGCCGAATTGCAACTACGGGGTTAAACGCAAGAATTTAGATCGATGGCACACGTACAACGCGGCGCCATAAGGGTATGCCAAAATGGTATTTCCGATGGTGCCAGTGGAACCGCTAGATTAGCTACCAAGCTTTTCGAAGGAGATTCCCGTGCAAACACTTGTCGCCCAGCCAAAAAACCGCGTTGCCCAGCACCGTCGCCCAACAGCGGCAAAGACAACGCCTGTATACAAAACCAAGCCACGTATAAACTCTCGAGAGCGCCTAGAGACCGCTTCGTTTAGTGGTTTTGGTTGAACCATAGCGTCTCGCAAGACCGACTAAAGAAAAGCAAAACCCAAAAGAATCGCAGATGCAGTCAGCGAGACCACGCCAGCCACCGCCAAAGCATAACAGTTGCGAGGAACAGTCGGTTCTGAGTTAAGCTGCGCACCTGGCGCGGAAAACACCCCAAACTCGGCGCCGAGCATAGCGCCCTCCTCGGGCACGCGACGAGAGCGCCTGTAAGATTTGCGCGCCAGCACTAGACACTCCAAACCCAGCAGAGCGGTAATTACGGCAAAACCGAAGCCGAGCGACTCATTCCAAGCTCCCAACCATTCAAACCACGTCATCATAATTCTACCCTCAAGGCCATGCGGCGGCCCACGGCCTCCGACTTTTTATCGATGGCAACGCACGCAACACTCGATTGGGTGAGGCGCAAATTGTTGCTTCCTTACAGTGTTGATAACATACGTGCCATCACGGTCGCAACGCGGCAATGCAAATTATTTCATAGTGTTTCATCGTCGAAACACAATCGGAGTCAATTGTTAATGGAAAAGCGAAATCACTTCTTTGTCTCGTGGGAAGAACTGCACAGAGACACGCGAATGCTGGCGGAAAGGTTACTGCCCGCGACACAGTGGAAAGGCGTGATCGCAATTTCCCGAGGCGGCTTGATACCCGCTGCCATCATCGCTCGAGAACTCAACCTGCGTCTCGTTGAAACCATCTGCGTCGCCAGCTACGACATCAAAGTACAAGGCGAACTGCAAATGCTCAAAGATGTTGAAGGCGATGGCGAGGGCATGATCCTAGTCGATGATCTAGTCGACACGGGAAAAACCGCTAGCTTTGTTCGCAATAGCGTGCCCAAAGCTCGTTTTGTCACCGTCTACGCCAAACCCGCCGGACGACCGCTGGTCGATGACTTTATCGCCGAAGTAAGCCAGAGCACGTGGATCAACTTCCCCTGGGACATGGCATTACAACGCAACACTCCTCTCGTTGATCAACCCCAAATTTCAAAGGTTGAAGCATGAGCGACTTGCGCCCTTTTCACCTCGCCGTTCCCGTTCGCGACCTGGACGAATGCCGCTTCTTCTACGGTGAGCTTCTGGGCTGCACACAAGGTCGCAGCAGTGATGAGTGGATTGACTGGAATCTTTACGGTCATCAACTCGTGACCCACCTCAACCCCAAGCTCGGTCCCGACGGCTACTTGGAGCACCACATCAATGGAGTCGACGGTAAAGGCGTACCGGTGCCGCACTTTGGCGTCGTTTTAAGCCCAACACAGTGGCACGAACTGCGCGACCGTGTCGACGATAAGGTCAAGTTTATCATTGAGCCCTACACGCGCTTTGCGGGTCTTGCCGGCGAACAATCAACCATGTTTTTTCTAGATCCCACAGGCAACGCACTAGAGTTCAAAGCGTTTAACGACCTCGAGCAATTATTCGCCCACTAAACCTGCTCGCCATCATCGTCAATTCCGGTTAACTTAGTCAGTTGACCGCTTTTATCCGCATACTATGGAGACCTCAGTGCGATTAAGTGCTCGTGAATTTAAGCAAAACTCTTCAAAAAGGATATCTCTGCTCGGCATGTCTGGGGTTGGCAAGAGCACTCTAGCGAAGAAGCTTCCCAGTGAATCGTGGTTTCACTTCTCTGGCGATTATCGTATTGGCACGCGTTACATGGGTGAGCCAATTGTAGATA
>JBMYWE010000167.1:0-5897 GCA_049607125.1 Granulosicoccaceae bacterium
AAAGCCCGTGCCCGTTGAGATTTTACCGGGCTTTGCGCAGGGGGCTGTCTCTGTGCAGGATTCCGCCGCGCAGTTTGCTACGCGTCTGCTTGACCCCCAACCAGGCCAACGCGTATTGGATGCCTGCGCCGCGCCCGGGGGGAAAACAGCTCACTTGTTAGAGCGGGCTGGCGGTGAACTAGAGATGACTGCACTCGATGCAAACGCCCAACGTTTGCAGCGGGTCGACGAGAATATGGCGCGTTTGGGTTTTGCCGTGCGAACCACTTGTGCCGATGCTGCCAAAGTAGAGACTTGGTGGGATGGCTTGCCTTTTGACTGCATTTTACTCGACGCGCCCTGCACCGGAACCGGTGTTATTCGGCGGCATCCAGATATTAAGTTGCTACGTCGCCAGAGCGATGTGGCGCAACTGGTTGGAGTGCAGGCTCAATTGCTTGATGCCCTTTGGCCTTGTCTGGCACGCGATGGGCTGTTTCTATACGCCACCTGTTCTGTGTTGCGCGATGAAAACGACCGACAGATAGAGGCTTTTTTGGCTCGCACTCCAGAGGCCGAAATGCTCCCAGTGACGCTGCCCATTGGCACAGCGGGAGAGTATGGCCAGCAAATCTTGCCGGGTGAAGGCGGAGCAGACGGCTTTTTCTACTCCTTACTAAGACGCGTCAGGTCTAATTATTGACGTTCTGATTTCGTCTGGTATCGCTGTTGTCTGCTTTCTTTCCCGTAGCTACTGAACAGACGTTTGAGGGTATCAGATGTACGTGGATGATTCGTCAGGCCATGAGAGGTAAGATGGCCGCTATGGTATGGGCGAGAATGAGAACAAGGACGACTGGGTGAGGACTGAGCGTCATCATCGATGGGCGGCGCTGTCCAAGCGGGGCTTGTTGCTGTGGCTATTGTTAGCGACGGCATCGTTGCCGTTGCGCGCCGAAGAAGGCCGAGTTCACTTTAACTCCTTGGTCTCTTATGTCGTTGATTCTCGTGTCTACCTCAGTACCGATGTCTCGCTACAACTGTCTGGTTTGGCTAGGTCTGCTCTCGAAAGTGGGGTCGCGCTTGAATTTGACATCGACATTCAAGTCTGGCGACAACTCAGTTTTTGGCCTGATGAGACCTTGCGCCGCTATCAAATCTCTCACCGATTGAGCTACCAAGAGCTAACCCGCAGCTATCGCCTAGAGCGATTGGAGAGCGGAGAACGTGCGTCGTTTTCCAATTTGACCGACGCTTTGCACGCACTCGCCAGTTTACGAGACTTGGTCTTGCTGCCAGAATCTGAGCTCAAGAGCGGGCGCAAGCACTATGGCTCGATGACAATAAGTTTGGACATCGACGCCTTGCCCTCGCCGCTGCGAACACAGGCCTATTTCTCCCGCGCTTGGAAATTACAAGGGGGGGAGCAGCAATGGCGCATTCGATAGAGGAGAAAAACGACAGCCGCGGCACCCTTGGTTTGGTGCTGATGTTGGTGCTGTTTGTCTCCTTGCTTTCCTCGCTCTACTTTCTGGGGAACACAGCTGACAGCTTGGAGCGGTTTGGCCGCGCCAATGATTTGCTGCTGGTGATCAACGGCTTGATGTCGGTGATTATCTTTGTACTGGTCGCGATGAACGCACTGCGTTTGGTGCGGGAACTGCGGCAAGGCTTAGCTGGCTCGCGCCTGACGCTGCGTTTGATCATCATGCTGGTGGTGATGTCGCTGTTGCCAGCGATTATTGTCTATACCTTCTCGGTGCGCTTTTTACGCTCGGGCATTGACAGCTGGTTTAATGTGCAAATCGAGCAATCCTTGAACAATGCACTCGATATTAGCCGTGCTTCGCTGGCTGAAGAACAACGCGAATTTATGCGCCGAAGCGAAAGTATCCATGATCGCCTGCGCACCTTAGAAGAGCCCTATTTGGTACCAGCGATGAGCGACGCCCTGAGTAGTTTTGGCGCGCGTGAAGTGGTACTGCGTGACCGACAAGGGTTGGTGATAGCGTCGGCAAGCTTTGATCTGTCCTTGCCTAAAATGCGTGTAGAGCAAGATCTCTCCGAGCAAGTATTGGACGGCGAAGCTTTGGTGCAGGTGCGTGAGCGCCAAGATGGTAATCTCGATGTGCAAGTCGGTTTGCCTTTTCGTGATGCCATTGCCGAGCGCGATGCAAAGATTCTAGAAATAACCTACCCCATGGATGAGCGCCGTCAGGAGTTGGGCCGCGATGTGCAAGATACCCACCAGCACTATCGCCAGCTGACCTTTATGCGCGAACCCTTAAAAACCAGTTTCGTCTTCACGCTGTCTCTGGTGCTGGCTTTGTCCGCTTTGGCAGCGGTTTGGATCGCTTTCAGGTTGGCGCGTCTGCTTATGCGACCTGTGCAGACGCTGGCTGCAGGGACGCGTGCGGTGGCCGAGGGAGATCTCAGCAAACGCCTTCCCCCAGGGGGAAAGGACGAATTTGGCTATCTGCTCAATTCTTTTAACCAAATGGTTCGACAGCTGCAAAGTGCTCGTGATCGAGCTTCGATAAGCCAGGCAGAGGTCGAGCAACAGCGCGCTTATTTACAAGGCGTAGTCGGCAGTATTTCGACCGGCGTGCTCACCCTCGATCGAGGTGGTCGGCCTCGCACGATCAACAACGCGGCTATCGAAATGCTCGGCGTCGATAGATCTGACGTCATTGGGGTCAGTCTTGAGGAATCACGCGATTCCACCGGTGCCTACGCAGCCCTTGCCGAGGCTGTCGCACCGCACTTGGATGCTGATGCCAGTTCCTGGCAAGAGGAACTGCATCTCAATGGTGCTCGCGGGCGACGCACCTTTGTCTGCCGTGGATCCCGTCTCGGTGAAGTGGGCACCGGACACGTGCTGGTGTTCGACGATATTTCGCCCATTATTCGGGCCCAGCGCGATGCCGCTTGGAGCGAAGTGGCTCGGCGATTGGCGCACGAGATTAAGAATCCGCTGACACCAATCCAGCTATCGGCTGAACGAATTCGCCATCGCTACATGGACAAACTCGGCGAGGACGGTGAGTTGATGGACCGCGCCACGCGAACCATCGTGCAACAGGTTGAGAGCATGAAAGCAATGGTTAATGCTTTTGCCGAGTACGCTAACACTCCCGATTTATCATTTAACGCAGTTTCTCTGGGCGACTTGGTATTTGACGTGGTGGAACTGTATCGAGCTCTGCCTACTGGCAAGGATATAAGCTTGCAGTTGGCTGATGACTTACCGCTAGTGCGTGCAGATGTTGGGCGCTTGCGACAGCTGTTGCATAACTTGCTCAAAAACGCGCTCGAAGCGCAAGAGGGCAAGGGCGAGGCGCGTGTGGATGTGGCGCTGCAATCGGTGGAGCGACAAGGAAATGAATGGGTAAAACTCCGCGTCAGAGATTTTGGTCCCGGCTTCCCAGAAGAGACGCTGGATCGAGTGTTTGAACCCTACGTCACCACTAAAAGTCGAGGGACCGGGCTTGGCTTAGCTATCGTGATGCAGATAGTGGAAGAACATGAAGGCGAAATTGAACTGAGTAATGCACCCGAAGGTGGTGCGTGCATCACTCTCTATTTACCGCATAAAGCGAGCTGAGAGCTGCGCTGGGAGTAATTTATGTCTGCCAAGACTATATTAGTCGTGGACGATGAGCCCGATATCCGTTCTACCGTGCAAGAAATTCTTGCTGACGAGGGCTACGAAGTAACGACGGCTGAAAACGCTGCCAGTGCGCGCGAGTCCCGTGAAGCGGCCAAGCCCGATTTGGTCTTGCTCGATATATGGATGCCCGATGAAGATGGTATCACTGTACTCAAGCATTGGCGCGACGCCGGTGAGCTTGAGTTTCCAGTGGTCATGATGTCGGGTCACGGCACGGTAGAGACTGCTGTAGAAGCGACGCGTATGGGAGCAGTTGACTTCATTGAGAAACCGCTGTCGCTGCAGAAACTCTTGATGACGGTTGATCGATCACTGCGCAATTGGAGTCAGCCTGCTAATCAGGTTGAGAGCAAGACTTCTGAGCGGCTGCGGCCGATGGAGTTGGTGGGGCAAAGTAGCTACATGCGCGGTCTGCGCGAACAAGTTGAGCGGCTGGCGGCAACCGATGCAGCCGTTATGCTGATTGGCCCCTCGGGTTCGCTCAAATACGAGCTGGCGCAGCACATTCACTTGGGCGGTGCAGCTGCCGATGCGCCTTTTGTCGTTTTGACGAGTGATATGCTAGATGAGCGCACCGCTGCGGCCGAACTTTTTGGTACAGAATACGATGGCCAGCGCCAGGCGGGTTTGTTGGAACAAGCCAATGGTGGAACCTTGTTCTTGCAAGATTTCACCGAATTGCCATTAATAGCGCAAAAGTTGCTCAACACCGCACTCGAGCGAGGGGAGTTTCAAGCGGTCGGTGGCACTCAGCCGCGCGCGCTAAAAGTGCGAGTTATTGCGAGCAGCAACGATGACCCATTGCAAGCTGTAAATGGAGGGCGGTTATTAGAAGAGCTCTTCTACCGCCTGAACGTCGTGCCAATTCAAACTTTGGCCCTGAACGAGCATCGCGAGGATGTGCCCAAATTGGTTGAATCTCTCGCCAATGCTCTTGCAGACCAAGAGGGTCTCAACTATCGCCACTTCAGCGTTGCGGTGCAAAATAAACTGCGCAATCACGATTGGCTGGGCAATGTGTTGGAGTTGCGCAATCTGGTCAAGCGTCTGCTCATTTTGGGTGCAGATAGCGAAGTGTCAATGGAGGAAATTGATGCGGCGCTGGTTGTGCCTGCAGGCGAAGACGCTGCTGGATTAAACGACGATGTCATGCGTTTGCCATTGCATTTGCCTTTGAGAGAGGCTCGCGCAGAGTTTGAACGAGCCTATCTGGCGCGCCAGTTGGCTGAAGTAGGTGGCCGAATGGGGGATCTTGCCACAAGAATAGGCATGGAGCGCACCCATCTGTATCGTAAAATGCGTAGTTTGGGCATCGACACACGTCGAGCACGCGAATAGGCAGGTCTTAAACTAAGTGAAAATTATTATTTTAGGTGCAGGGCAAGTCGGCACAGCCGTAGCGCGGAACCTGGCAGACGAAGGGAACGATGTCACGGTTATTGACACCAACTCCGCTGTGTTAGCCGAGATGCAGGCTCGCTTAGATTTGCGCTCTGTCCATGGGGTGGCCTCGCATCCAGCGGTGTTGCGCGAGGCGGGAGCCGATGATGCCGACATGCTGATTGCCACGACCAGCAGTGACGAGGTGAACATGCTCGCCTGTCAAGTTGCCTATACCATTTTTGGTATTCACCAAAAGATTGCCCGGGTGCGGAGCAACGCCTATCAAGAAGTGACCGAGCTTTTCGAGGACGAGCATATTCCGGTCGATCACCTCATCAGTCCCGAGCAATTGGTGACCCGCCATATGTCTCGTTTGATCGAGTTGCCTGGAGCGTTGCAGGTCGTGGATTTCGCTGGAGGGCGGCTGCGACTTATCGGTGTAACAGCTGAAGCTAAAGGTGCGCTGGTCGGCCATAGTTTGCGTACTTTGCGTGACCACCTACCCGATGTCGATTGTCGTGTCGCTGCCATCTACCGAAACGAACACGCGATCATTCCCAACGGAGATACGCAGATCGAAGACGGTGACGATGTGTTCTTTTTGGCGACTCGCCAAGACGCCTCGGTGGTTATGCGTGAGATGCGCGCAGCGCGCGAGCCGAACAAGCACATTATGATTGCTGGCGGCGGCAATATCGGTTCCGATCTGGCGCGGCGTCTGGAAAAGCAGAGCTACAACGTCAAGTTAATCGAGCGCAATCGCGAGCGCTGTGAAGACTTGGCCACGGTACTTGATCGAACCACCGTGTTAAACGGCGATGCCGCCGACCATGAGCTGTTACTGGAAGAAAATATCGGCGAAATG
>JBMYWE010000168.1:0-5897 GCA_049607125.1 Granulosicoccaceae bacterium
TGTGTTGTTGCTGGCTCTAGCCCGGTTATCCGGACGCTTTAGAGGGCGTCCTTAGCGCACAAATAACTCCTTTACAGAACAGAGCCCGCACAGAGCGGGCTTTTTTTTGTGCTGCAACTCCCAACAAAACTGAGTTTAGAGCTGCTAGATCGATTTCGGGACTTCATCTTTGTCACCCCAATAAGCCTTTTGGTCGTTGTTGGCGAGCCTTAGATCTTTGCGTGATCAACGATGAAACAGTCAATGCGCGTATGCACGATGCAGCATAAAAAAACCAAATCTTGATGCTTCTTTGCTTACGAGCAGGTCATGTAAGTGGTTTTCAAGTAGTAATTATTTAAAACATTCACGAATCAAGCCGAAGTTAATTGGAGTAGTACTATTTGAATTCAATTCGGTAGAGAGTTGAATTTATTTGTACGTTCACACTGTTCTCTTGGTGCGCTCATGCCCGCTGTAGAGCGCAGGTTTTCGCTGGAACAACTGCTTGCATTTAGCGGAAATCCGAGGAAGTTGACTTGAAAGCAATAAAAACAAAAATAGGCGCTAGTCTTGTTCTTGCCTCCCTGGCTACAAGCCATAGTGTTCTCGCGAAAGGGATGGATCCTGGGAGTCTGCAGGCGGCACTAGACGTTGCCCGTTACGCCAACAACAACCCACTGAATGATTTTCCGCTCAATTCACTGTATCAGGGTGAAGGCATGGGGGCGCTGTGGACTGCCGATTTGGCCAACCGCGTGGAAGCGATGGCTGGCCAGCACCAAACGCTGACACATCCTCATTCCGCCTTTGAGAAAGCCAGATGGGATGTGCAGACTTCGATGACTGCACTGGCTTTGATCAACCGAGCCAAGGCCGTGCATTTTCCGCAGCAAAAGGCCACAGTGGAGGACTTGCGCGGCTTTAAACAAGCCTTACTCGACCAGAGCGAACAGGTGTTTTTGCAAAAAATCGCCACTGAAAGCTCGTTGATTGCGCAGCTGCGTCGCGCCGAGAGCACTTACAGCAAGGCCGTCAGCAACGGTGGATGGCACCCCGTCGACAGCGGCGATATGATGTTTGCCGACCACGGCGAAGACGTCGGTTTGCTCAAAATGAGACTTGCAGCCGAAGGCTATGCGGCAGGTGAGGGCAACCTATTTGACCGACCACTGCAGCTCGCGTTGGAACAATATCAAAAAGTACAAGGGCTTGAGGTGCACGGCAAGCTAGACAATAAAACTCAGCGCGCATTGAATGTCCCCGCATGGAAGCGTCTGCGAACGGTTCGTGCGAATATCGCTCGCTTTGAGTCTATGGCGCATCTAAAAACTGAAAACCATATTGTTGTCAACATACCCGCATACAACGCCGAGTATTATCAAGGCGGTGAGCAGGTCTGGCAGGATCGTGTGATCGTGGGCAAGACCGATCGTCGCACGCCGCAGTTGGCCAGCAAAATAAAGAAGGTAGTGTTTAATCCGTCGTGGTACGTACCGAGTACAATTGCCAACCGAGACATTCTGCCTCGCGCTAGCCGCGACCCCAGTTACTGGCGTCGCATGGGCTATCAGGCCTATGACCGAAGCGGCCAAGTGTTCGATCTGGAGGCGGGCGCCAATATGTCGAGCGTGTTTGCGGAGAATCGGCTACGTATTAAGCAACCCCCAGGACCGAGCAATGCCTTGGGGCAGGTGAAATTTTTGTTTCCCAATAAATATGCAGTCTATCTGCATGACACGCCCAATAAGAAACTGTTTGGGCGAGATCAACGAGCGTTTAGCAGTGGTTGCGTACGTGTGCAGGAGCCACTCAAACTCGCGGAGATATTGTTTAACCAACAGATCAAGCGCGGTCACCGAGGCATGCAAGATCAAAGTATCGATCAAGTCATTGCGGCAAAAAAGACTCGCTCTTACGTGTTGGATGAACCGGTACCGGTCAGTACGATATATCTGACTGCCGAGCCTCTGGCCTCTGGTCGAGTGCGTTTCCACAAAGATATCTACGACTACGATACCGCCGATCTGGCCGCTCGTGCTAAAAGCCTCGTGCCTTCAAGCTAATGTGGGTTTTTTAGAATTAGGCCGATCTATAAGCACCACCATACGGCGAGACTGCACAGTCTTGCCGTTTTTTTATATATTCGAATCTAAAGTGACGTAAAATGCCGCCTCTATCGTTGCGGAGTCGTCAATTGCATCTTGTCGGTCCGCGTCAACTCTACTGACCGAAAAGTTTGATTATGGAAACATCTTTCACCCCTGGACTGTCATTGATCGGTGGCCTCCTGATTGGAACAGCAGCTGTACTGTACTTGTGGGGCTGCGGCCGTATTATGGGTATCAGCGGTATACTCAGTCGCCTGCTGCCTCCCTCTGACGGTGGTGCCGATAAAGCGGTGCGCATCGCCTTTTTGCTGGGCATGCTGGCACTGCCGCTTGCCGGGATTTTGCTTGGGCAGTTACAACAAATGCAACCCGCCACCTCTAATGTGATGCTATTGATTATGGCGGGGCTCGCCGCTGGCTACGGTACCGTGCGTGGCAGCGGTTGCACCAGTGGTCACGGGGTTTGTGGTATCTCTCGTCTATCACCTCGCTCACTGATCGCGACCGGAATTTTTATGGTCAGCGCTGGTGTCTGTGTCTACGTTGCCCGTCACTTGATGGGGTGGTTCTGATGAGGCTAGCTATAGCGTTTGCCGCAGGTGCTGTGTTTTCCTTGGGTCTGTTGGTATCTGGCATGGCCAATCCCGCCAAGGTGATTAACTTCTTGGATGTTACCGGTAGCTGGGACCCGAGTTTGGCTTTTGTCATGATCGGTGCCATCGCTGTGGTTTTTCCTGCGTTTAAGCTAATCAAAGACGACAGCTCGCCGCTTGCCGCTGAGCACTTTGAGATACCCACCCGCCGCGATGTCGACAAACCGCTGGTAATCGGTGCTGCATTATTCGGGGTGGGTTGGGGGCTGTCTGGGTATTGTCCCGGCCCTGCAGTTGTCTCGGTAGTGGTGGCTTGGCAGCCAATGTTGGCCTTTTTCCCCGCCATGCTTGTCGGTATGTGGCTCGCACGTCGCCAGGGATAGCGTCTGGCTCTGCACTAGTGAGCAACTCTTGGCCCATGGCTACAGGCCAGATTTATTGGTGTGTCTATTATGATCTGGCATCTTTGAATAAGCGAAAAAAATTTTCGCTGGTCGCCGCCCCGAGTTCCTCTAGAGAAATGCCGCGTAGGTCCGCAACAAACTGCGCGGTATGTCGAACATAAGCTGGTTCATTGCGCTTGCCGCGATAAGGCACTGGAGCGAGGTAGGGTGAGTCAGTCTCCACCAGCAGTCGATCCAGCGGTGCTTTTTGCGCTACTTCTTGTACTGCTTTGGCCGACTTAAATGTCACTATGCCCGAGAGGGAAATATAGAAGCCCATCTCTAGTGCTTGGCTTGCAATATTCCAGTCTTCGGCGAAACAGTGCATGACTGCACCACTGCGCGCGGCGTTGTGATCGCGTAGCATGGCGATGGTATCGTCGGCGGCAGCCCGAGTATGAATAATGAGCGGCTTGTCTACTCCGGCGGCGGCTTCGATGTGTCGGCGAAAGCGTTCACGCTGCCAATCCATATTTCCTTCGATGCGCATATAATCCAATCCTGTCTCCCCCACTGCTACCACGCCGTCATCGCGAGCGTATTCGATCAGTTCATCAATGGTAGGCTCAGGCACGTCGGTGTAGCAGGGATGTACGCCAACCGAGGCGTAGATGTTCTCGTGTGCATCGCTGATTGAGCGAATAGTGGGGTAGTCTTCCATGGTACAGCTGATGCACAGCATATGGCTGACACCAGCGTCACTGGCGCGTTGCAGCACCTGAGGTAGCTCCTCGTGCAGCGAGTCAAAATTTAGATGACAGTGGGAGTCGATCAACATAGGGTAAATAACTCTTAAGGGTTTTTGGCGATGACGGTGTAGGTGCTCTGCAACCGCAAGGCAGGCTCAGCACTTAGCGCTGGGGCGACGCCGTCCAGCGTCAGACGAGCGCGTCCTTGGTCGCGAAAGATATCGATGAACGCTTTAACCGTTGCCGGCTCCGCACCACAGCTGACGCTGAGGTCGCCAGTCACGGGGGCCAAATAGTCGACTGAACTGTGCTTCACAACTATCAAGCCGTGCAAGTTGGCCTCGCGCAGCTTAAGCAAGACAAAACCCCAGCCACAGACAGCGGCGAGTGCGAACAAGCTTCCGCCAAAGGCGGTGCCGTGGTGGTTGAGGTTGCGCTCTAATGGAGCTGTCAGGGTTAGTGATTGACCGCTGTAATTGTCGACCGCAAAGCCCAAGGTACCCGCTGGCCCAATCTCTCGGTCTATGATGTGTTGAATTTCTTGAAGATGGGTGTGCATATTAGTCGTCGCTCAGCATGGCGCGCAGACCGGCGAGGGCGGCACGTCCACTTTGTTCGTTTTTAACCAGGTCGCCTTTTTCGCCCAGCCACTGGAGGTCTTCCTCGGGCAGCTCTTTAAGAAAACGACTGTATTCGCAGTTCATGCGTTCTCCCTGACGTTTGCGATACTTGGCGTAAGTGAAAGTGAGTTCTTTTTGTGCGCGGGTGACACCGACGTAGGCGAGTCGTCGCTCTTCTTCGATGGCCTCGTCGCTGAGGCTATTGCGGTGGGGTAGCAGTTCTTCCTCGGTACCGACCATAAAAACATAGGGGAACTCCAGTCCTTTCGAGGCGTGCAATGTCATCAAATTGACCGCGTCGTATTCATCTTCTTCGCCGTCCATGATATCCATCAACGTCAGCCGGTTGACCACACGGTTCAGGTCGGCGTCGGGTTCGCGTTCGAGAATGCCTTGTATCCACTGCAGTAATTCAGCTACATTGGCCCAGCGTTTCTCAGCGGACCTCGGTGTATCTTCTGCTTCATAAAGCCATGCTTGATACTGAATGTCTTCGAGCATTTGCGCGAGCAAATTGCTCGGTTTGCTGCGAGAGGCACATTGAGTGGTGTCTTGTACCCACTGATAGAACTGCTGAACTTTGGTAAATGACCTGGCTTGCATTTTTTCGGATAAGCCCAGTTCACCGCTGGCTTGGAGCAAGGAACACTTGCGTTCGCGGGCATAGTTGCCGAGCTTTTCCAGCGTGGAAGCACCGATCTCTCGGCGCGGTGTGTTGACTACACGCAGATACGCGGTGTCATCGTCGGGGTTAACCAGCAATCGCAGGTAGCTGAGCACGTCTTTTACTTCGGGTTTATCGAAAAAAGAGCTGCCGCCGCTGAGCTTGTAGGGTATGTTTTTCTCTCGCAGCGCGCGTTCAAAGGTGCGCGCCTGAAAGTTACTGCGGTAGAGCACAGCGTAGTTACTCCAGCCACCGCTGCGTCGAAAGTGGTGAGCGTGAATTTCGGCACTGACCCAATCAGCCTCGTCGTCGGCACTGCGACACGGCATGACTCGTAGCATCTCACCCAAGCCCAGATCGCTCCAAAGGGCTTTTTCAAACAGGTGCGGGTTATGCGCAATCAGCTTGTTGGCACTGCGCAGTACACGCACAGTGGAACGGTAATTCTGCTCGAGTTTAATCAATCGCAGATTGGGAAAGTCGCGCTGCAAGCGGGCGAGGTTTTCGGGTTTAGCACCGCGCCAGGAGTACACCGACTGGTCGTCGTCGCCCACGGCAGTCAAACCACCAAACTGGCCCACCAGACGTTTGACAAGTTCGTACTGCACGCCGTTGGTGTCTTGGTATTCGTCCACCAATAGATGCCGCACCCGGTTTTGCCACTTCTCCAGTAGGACGGGGTCGTCCAGTAACTGAGTGGGCAATACCAGCAAATCGTCGAAATCCACTGCGTTGTAGGCGCGCAGCAAGCGGTCGTAGCGGCGGTAGATCTCAGCGGACTCTAGTTGTAAGTCGTCT
>JBMYWE010000169.1:0-5869 GCA_049607125.1 Granulosicoccaceae bacterium
TTTTCGCGATCACCATCAGGATTTGCAGGCGCGGGGCGCGGATGTCTATGGTTTGAGCACCCAAGGCAGTGACTACCAGCGTGAAGTGAGCGAACGACTGCACCTGCCTTTTGAAATACTCAGCGACGAGCAATTGCTCCTCAAGCAGCACCTTGCATTACCCACGTTTACTGTCGAAAGTCGCGAACTCTATCGCCGCATCACACTCGTGGTGAAAGAAGGGCGAATCGAGCAAGTTTTCTACCCCGTGTTTCCTCCCAATGAAAGTGCCGAAGTCGTGCTGAGATGGCTCGCAGCTAACTCCAGTTAGGGTGCGCGGCGCACCGCTCGGTCGTTGGACGATGCCGCATGGGCACGCCTCATACGCAGTCCATCTAATATTTCCCGCCGTGGCCGAACTCAGAACTTTGGCAACTAGGGAGATGTTGTATGCGCACATTTGTTCCCATTTTACTGGCGGGCCTGCTTGGCTCCCTCGTCGTACCTGCTCAAGCATCGGGTGAGCGCGAAGCGTCTTACCAGTTGTATCGCTTGTCAGGTTTTCGGGCGCAGTTTGCCCCGGCGCTGGGCGCGATCGGGCGCGTTGGCTCTTCTGCAGAGGCATGCCAGCAGCGTCTAGCGCAGCGTGTGGCGGAGCGCTTTGACACCGTGGCTATACAAGCGATCGCCGATTTCCCCGACGCCGATCGCGCGCGTTTAATCGAGTGGTTCGAGTCGGATTTGGGTCGTGCAGAGGCCGCGGCCAATGCACAGTTAGCAGCGGCTTATCCCGGCATCTCCGATCTCGACATGCAGCGATTGCAACTTATCGAAAAATTGCTCGACACCAGTGCGCTACCTGATTCTGCGCCGATGTTGCCATCCAGCGCTGCGCTTATGTCTTTGCCAGCGTCAGAAAATAAGAAACTAGAGGCAGATAAGGCTGGGGTTGAAAAAGATGGGCTGGCTGGACACAAGAACCTGAGTATTGACCGTCAATCACTGATAAAAGAAGCGGCGTATCGCTATCGGCAAGTCAGTACACCAGATCTTCAGTTGATAGCGCAGAGATCGAGCGAACCCGCTCATCGTGCCTTTAAACAAGCCATGCACAGTGCAGCATCTGATGTATTGGATTTGACGCTGCGGGATATCGGTTCGGGCGCCTTGCGTTGTCACAAGTGAGCATCTAACTTGATCGTATGCCTCCGGTTACTTTGGCCTGGCTTCGTTTTGAAAACCGAACGTGTAGCTTCGGTGTTGAACGGTGTGAAATTCGTTTGACTCTATAGCCAGATAAACGCTTCAATAGATGCCCCTATAGTGAATAGCGAGCGGCTCTAGCGCATGCAGGCCAATGCGACATCGAGAGTTAAAGGTTTTGACGTTGCCCGTGCCCTGGCAGTCTTTGGCATGGTCGTTGTCAATTTCAAAATTGCCCAAGAGGCCACGAGCGGCGATCCGATGCTGCTCAACCTTGCTGCTAGTCTTGAGGGCAGAGCGGCTGCTTTGTTTGTGATCTTGGCGGGGATCGGTATTAGTTTTTTGAGCCGCGGTGCAGTGGACACAGCAGACTCGCAGGCCCTTCGCGGTGTCAGGGTTTCGCTGTTCAAGCGCGGTCTTTTGTTGATTGTGCTCGGCTTGGCCTTTGTGCCCATCTGGCCGGCGGATATTCTGCACTTCTACGGCTTTTACTTTCTTCTCGCCGCCGGTGTGGTCACTTGGCAAAACCAGCGTTTGTTGTGGCTTGTCGTCGCCGTTGTGTTTGCCTTTCCGCTGTTGTTATTGCTGTTTGACTACAGTCACGGGTGGAACTGGGACACGCTGGACTACCACGGCTTCTGGACCTTCGACGGCATGTTCAGGCACATTTTTTTTAACGGCTTCCACCCGGTTATTCCCTGGGTTGGATTTTTATTGTTTGGCCTCTGGTTTGGCCGACAGAACCTATCTGCGGGACAACGCAGGCGGCAGCTTTTCGCCACTGCATTTGCCCTGTGGCTGGCAACCGAGACAGTTTTCAATTGGTGGGGAGCGGTGTTTTTTAATCCGCAGGATTGGCAAATTAGCGCGGAAGAGGCTAATTTTCTATTCTCCACCCAAGTGATACCGCCCATGCCCCAGTACCTGTTGGCGGCAGGGTCGATGGCGGTCATGGTCACTATTGGTTGCCTTGTTCTCGCCGAGCGCTTTGGGGACAGCTGGCCGGTGGATGCGCTCTATAAAACTGGGCAAATGGCGTTGACTTTATACGTGCTTCACGTCTTGCTAGGTATGGGCTTGATGGAAGCAACTGGGCACCTAGGTGGCCAGAAGATTGGCGAGTCTCTGTTGTGGTCGCTGGGTTATTGCAGCTTTGCGGTGGTGTTCAGTTTAGTTTGGCTTAGCCGCTTGCGACACGGGCCACTGGAGTGGATGTTCAAAAAGCTGGTGGCTAAAACAATTTAGCTACCGAGCTGATGGAAACTAATAACCAACTCCCCGACTTTCAAGCCGAACTTTCGCAAGGTGGCTCGGTTGATCAATACCCCGTTGTTCTTGTACATCCAGTCCTCTATATTGACCGTGATATCTCGTCCTTTGTAGTTAATGATCAGCGAGTAACGCCATAGCATGGCATTGCCTTCGCTGCGCCCAATGGCTTCGCCAACAACGTCATCTGCCTGACCCGTATACTCACCTTCATTGATCCGTTTTATTTGCCATTGTCGAAAATCCCTTTCCCCGTCGTCGAACAAAAATTTTTCATCGAGCGTGAGCAGTTGCTGTTGTTCATCCCAGTGTCCGCGCAGGTCAACTTCAAATTGCCGAGTGACTTTCCCCGAGCGATCAAAGAGCAGCCCATAAGCTTTAGTCTCGCCTTGGAAGTAGTCTTCTATGACAAACTTTTGTGAAGTGGTGGTGACGTCTTGAACTGTCAAGGTCGAACAAGAGGCCAGCAGCATCAGGCCCACAAAGACAAGAGTAAGCGTGATGTATCGCATGTTGAGTGGTAGATTCATTGGTTTAAGATTTCGACGCGATCAGACGGTTTCTGAGGCTTGGTTCAGAGGTTTTTGGCGACAGCCAGATATCGAGAAAAGCGCGAGAAAAGTCTGAATCCGTGACAGAGCCTAAAGCGGTTCCATTATAAAAAAATAGGTTTTCACCGGCCGGGTAGACTTCAAAGCGCAAGGTGTCGCCCTTGCGTATGTCAGGCCAAAGTGCTGCCAGTTTCTGTAGCCAAGACTCTTGATTCTTGGGTGTCAAACCCAAGTGTTGCCATTGGTCTTGCGTGGCTTCTACCAATTTCTCGCTAGGGATGTCTCGTCGGTAGGTGATTTCCAGTGCCTGTGGGAATTTGTCGGCGCTGTAGCGTCCGGTTTCGGTTAAAAGTCGGATGTCGTAGAGTTCAAAGAAAGTCCATCGCATGGTGCCGGAACCAACGGGTTTCCAGTCTACCACGCTTGCGCTCGCCAACAGCGGTATTAGTAAAAATGCGGCAATGGTTATCCTGATGGCTTTCATTGTTCGGTACTCCAACTCGATTGTCGGTACAGCCCTGCAAACAACGGCAAGGCCGCCGCCCACAGGATGGCGAGGCACAGCGCAGAGATAAACGCCGCCGGTTTGAGATCTAGAACGCCAAACGCATTGGCACTGAAATAAGTCAAGGTGCCTGCCAGTGCTCCCAGTGCGGACTGCAAGGGCAGAGGAGAGCTCAACAGCCAATTCATACTACGCCCAAAAGTAAAACCAAAAAGCACCCAGAGTAGTGGAAGCCAAACAGGCAGGTGAGTGGCGCTGTTGTACTGGCTGAGCCCGGCCTGAATCATAAAGAGCTCGAGTGACACACCGGCAGTGGCCACCAGCAAAGCAGGCTTGAGGCTATGCCACCTTCCCCCGTCTAGGCCGATGCGCAGGAGCAGCAGAGCGCAGAGCCAGGGAGTGGAGCTATCTTGTAATATAGCGGCTGTAAACCATGCCACTTGCAAGCAAAGCGCGTCCAGAATCAACAGGTGCATGGCTGTTTTCAATGGCCGTGTCGCGGCTTGTCGGCCGTCAAGTGTACCGTGCTGATACTGCGCTCAAGAAAACCGCCGCGACAGTAGTGAAAGTAGAACTGCCACAGCCGGTAAAACGACTCGTCCTTACCCAGCTCGGTGAGAGCGCCGCGCGCGTTCTCAAGTCGCTTGGACCACTCAGCTAGCGTTGTGGCGTAGTGCAGGCCAATGTCGTCGAGTCCTGCTATTTGTAATTGGGTTTTGCGGGCTAGGCAGTTACTCAGTGCATTGACGCTCGGCAGAAATCCGCCGGGAAAGACATAGCGCTGAATAAAATCCACTTGCTTGCGATAGCGGTCAAAGCGCTGATCACTGATGGTGATGGACTGCAACAGCATCTTGCCACCAGGCTTTAATAGGGACTCGCACTTGCGCATGTAGGTGTCTAAGTAGCGGTAACCAACCGCCTCGAGCATTTCTACAGACACCAGTTTATCGTACTGTCCTTCCAGATCGCGGTAGTCGCTCTTGAGCAGATTAATTTTGTCGCTCATTCCGAGCGACTCTATCTGCTGTTTGGCGTAGTCGTATTGGCGTTCCGAAATGGTGGTGGTGGTGACTTCTACCCCGTAGTGAGTGGCGGCGTGAAGTGCGAGGCCGCCCCATCCTGTACCGATCTCTACTAGGTGTTCCCCCTCTTTCAGCTCCAGCTTTTGGCAGATGGCGTCGAACTTTCGCAGCTGAGCTTGCTGCAGCGTGTCGCCTTGCTGAAAAACCGCGCAGGAATACGCCATGGTTGGATCCAGGAATAAGCTATAAAAATCGTTGCCTAGATCATAGTGTGCAGAGATATTTTTTTTGGAACCACGCTTGGTGTTGATTTTGAGTAGGTTTTTTAGTCGACGCGCCATTTGCGTAGGAGCTGATATCAGGTGGTCGATTCGATCTAGCAAGGGCATGTTTCTCACAAGCAGCTGCACTAGAGGCGTCAGTGACGGGCTATCCCATTGCCCTTCCATATAGCTTTCACCCGCACCTACTGTGCCTTGCAACAACGCACGGCGGTAAAACGCCTGATCATGCACCACGATCTCGGCTTTGAGTTGGTGTGTTGAGTCACCAAAACAGTGTTTCTGCTCAGCGTCAGTGATGATCAGATGCCCGTGCTGCAATTTACTCAACAGCCCAAATAACAGACGTTTGCACAAGTTGGTCTTGCTCTGAGACCTGCTCAGATTCATGTGCTCAGTTTGTGCCTGCATGAGGCTTCTCCTTCTTGAGGTACGGAATGTAGGGAACTCGCTTCAGCCACAGGCGTAGAGCTTGCCAGTAGATACCGATAAAAATATGGGCGCACATCACCGGGATCTGCATAACAGCAGCCCTCAGCGAGGTTCTGGTCATGGGATGCTTGCGCATCACCAAGGTGGCGTCGAAGAGCTTGTCGTCTCGGTGATTCTCAATGTGTAAGAGCAAGGTGTCGCTTGGATTGGGAAAGCGCCAGCGATAGTGCATATCCAGGTGCATAAAAGGCGAGACGTGAAAAACCTTATCTACCCGTGCATTGCGGTCGGTGGGCACAAGATAACAATGACGCTCATTCCAAGGCGTGTTGCTGACTTCCGCTAACAGGTAGCGCAAGTTGCCTTCCGCGTCGTAGCAATAAAAAAAGTTTACCGGGCTGAAGTACAGTCCAAAACAACGCACTTGGGCTAAAAGACATACTTTGCCGCCGAAGTCTTCCCCACCCAGTGAAGATACCATTGCCCAAACATTGTCTTTGTTTAAAGGTTGTTCAGGGTTGAGGTAGTCGGATGAGAGAAATCGGAGCGCTGCCCGCTTTTTGGTAGAAAACCAGAATCCCAGATCTGGCATTTTTTCCAGCTCATCAAGATCCAGCCACAAGA
>JBMYWE010000170.1:0-5845 GCA_049607125.1 Granulosicoccaceae bacterium
GCGAGCGAAGGGGTTTAGCAAACCGACCACTGCATCAAATACTTTGCCGCCAACGTTCTCGTAATAGATATCAATGCCGTCCGGACAGACCTTGGTCAACTCTTGGGCGAAGTGCATGTCGGTGTGGTCGATGCAGGCGTCAAAGCCGAGCTCTTGCACTGCGTATGCGCACTTCGCTTGGCCGCCAGCCACGCCAACCGCACGGCAGCCGCGCAGTTTAGCTATTTGCCCAACGGTCGCCCCCACCGGGCCCGTGGCGGCGGCCACCACCACGGTCTCACCGGCTTTGGGTTCGCCGATTTGGGTCAGCCCAGCCCAAGCAGTAAAGCCCGGCATGCCAAGTATGCCCAGTGCCCAAGAGGGGTTTGAGGGGGTCTTGCCGAGCTGGGTGACTCCCACTCCGTCGGAGACAGCGTAGTCCTGCCAGCCGTTCATGCTCAGCACCCAGTCACCTGCTTCAAACTTGTCGTTTTGTGAGCTGACCACCTGCGCCACCGTGGCGCCTACCATCACTTCGTCTATCTCAACCGGTGCCGCGTACGACGGAGCGTCACTCATCCGACCGCGCATATAAGGGTCGAGTGAGAGATACTCGGTGCGCAGCAACATCTGTCCGGCATCTGGTTGTGCAATAGCTGTTTCGACCAAGCGCAGCGTGTCTTTTGTTGGCTCGCCCACCGGGCGTTCGGCCAAGACTAACTGGCGATTGCATTGATTTGATTGTGACATGCGGCTCTCCTTTCAACAGGTTTTGAGCAATCCGGCATCGGGCGGACATACTCAGAAAATTCTGGCGAGCTCTGCCGCCAAGGCAGTGCTGGCTGGCTTGTCTTTCAGTGTACTCCAGTCCACCTGCGCGCAAGCGTTGAATTGACAAAATTCAAGCAAAGCAGCGCCCAGAGCTGTGGCGAACTCTTCGGTTTTCTTGAGATGCTCCTCCACGTGCAGCGAGTGTATTTTTAGTGTTTTATCGGCTCGGTTGACCTTGCAGTCAAGCCTGGCGCACAGTCGGCCACGCCACAGAATGGGAAGACAAAAGTAGCCGTACTGCCGTTTAGCCTGCGGCACGTAGCACTCGATTTGGTAGTCAAAACCAAACAACTCGCGCATGCGATGGCGCTGGATGACCAAATTGTCAAAGGGTGACAACAGGCACGCACGGCTCATCGGCAGGCGTTTGTCCAGCAGGGCCAACTGCTGGTGCAATGCCAAATAGGGTTTATTGTTGACAGCTACTTCCATCAGCTCGCCCGCTTCGAGCATCTGTTCAGCTGCGCTTAGCAAAGAGGCTTTGATGCCCTTGCGTAGGTAGGCGACGTCTTTGATTTCTCCCAGACCCTGCGCGCGCAGGTATCGACCGATCAGGTGCCGCGCGTGTTCGTTGTCGCTGGGCAGACGGGTGTCTACCCCTGCCGGCAGTACGCGATCGCGCAGATCGTACACCATCTGAAAACCCTCGCGTCTGCAGCACATGAGATCCCCCTGCATAAACAGGTAAGTCAGCGCTCGCTTGGCCGGTTTGTGGTGCCATTCCCCAGGCTTTTTAAGGCTGTTGTCGTGTTCAAAGTCGCGCGCTTTTAATGGCCCCTCGGCTCGGATGCGGGCCAGTACCTCTCGAATCTGTTTGTCGTCGCGCGGATACCAGTGCTCGAGTTCACCTCTGGCGATAGCCTCTTTGCGTGGCAGACTGTGGCGAAAATCACACATGGGCAGGTAGGCTGCGGCGTGGGACCAGTATTCAAACACCTCACCCGCGGCGACTAGTTTGTCGATGTGCTGCGGTTTGTATTTTGGGTTACGGCTCCAGAGCACGTGATGATGTGCTCGCTCTACCACTGAGATGGTGTCGATCTGGACGTAGCTCAGGTGCTGCAAATGCGCGAGGGTAGCATTGGTCGGCTGGTGTTTGTTGCCGGGCAGGCGTTGGCTGAGCAAGATTAACTTGCGGGCTTGTGCAACAGTAATGGAGTCCATAAACATCTATATGTTTTATATTGTAAAATTTACGTGCAAGATTGAGCACTGTTTGGGTTGTCACGATATAGTCAGAACTTCCCAGCTATGAGCCCCTCTCAGTTGTTGATTAATGGAACTCTAGCACTCGCTTTGACACGCGACTTTCGGCTCTGCCGACGGCTCAGTGCTGCACTTCGCCAGTACTTTTACAATGCGTGTACTCCAAGCGCAAAGCCAAAATGATAAATTCTGGAATTCAATAGCCAATGAAAAAAATACTGTTCTTCACCCTGTGTGCGAGTGCAGGCTTACTTTACTACACAAAGCCCTACAAAACGTTATCAACAGATGTCGTTAACGGCGAGTCGAAATATAAGCAGTATTGCCTGTCTTGTCACGGCGAGCGCGGGTTAGGAGATGGCCTTCTGGTCGGCACACTCGAAAAAAGGCCCAGCGATATCAACGAGAAATTTAAAACTGATTGGAAACCTGACAATCGCTTGACCAGAAGAATTCTCATCGGCAAGCCCGATACCGGCATGCCCGCGTTTAAGAACGTCTTGAGCGAGAAAGACGCTGAGGACATTCTTGCCTATGTGCGCACCTTGAAATAATACGAGTTGCAGTTCGCTCTGCCCGCCAGTGAATAAGCGTTGACGCCAAGAGGATAGGCGTTTGGGTAGTGGCAAGGTGTAATCATTCGCACCCTAAAGCGCTGGGTTATAACGCCTTGATACCTGCCGAGCTACAACTTTTCCGCCCGCCAAAGCTCAGGCACAACGTATTCTTCAATGACTTTAACAGGCGCGCGCCAATGCTCGGGTAGTTGTAGTTTCTCGCAAATATTATGGTGACAAGATTGCATTTAGTCCGGCAGATAACCGGTGGCCACCGTTGCCAAAAGCAACGGCAACCGCTGTTCCTGCATTGACGCCCAGCAAGTACCAAAAGTGTCCATATCTGAATCTGGCGTCTATCCGTGTACGCGGCTGAAACTTTTGCTGCTGAGCACCTCTGGATACAATCTGCCTGCCATCATGCACACCGCCGTCAACCACAAGCTGCCCAGCTTTTCCTAAATCTGGTGCGCGCATGCGCAAACTCGATGCCGCCGAAGGCTCACCGTCTTGCCCTTTAATCCAGCTAAATTTACGGATGCCCAGTCGGCCGAAAAGATGTTCTTTGGCAAACTCGTCATTCGGCTTGCCCGCTCCTTTTGATATTAACTTGGCGACCAGTGCCGCCGCCCCTCCGGAGTAGCTCCAACGGGTTCCGGGCTTGCCTGTTATGTCCTGTTGCAAAACAAACCTATTGCGGTTGGGCGCAAGCTACATCGGGATCTCGCTGTTTGCGGGGTCGGTATAGGGCAGACTTGCAACCTAGGCGGTGACCTATGGTCATCGTCAAAGCGTGTTCTATCAATAATTTTTGCCTAGCTTTGTCCGTAGCGAGGCCTCTGTATTCCAGAAATTGCGCATACAACCTGGCCCATGTCTCGGGTACAAGTTTTTTGTTGGCGACGATAGCGTAGTGCAACCCGACCATGCTCTTGGCGACTGAGCGCAAATCGTGTCGCGTTTTGGGTCCGTGCACTTTAGTTGCCCAGCGGCGTACCCCAGTGCTCGTCCTTCCCCTCAAAATAGGCCGCTGCGACAAGTTCACCGCTGGCCATACTGACCACGCTGTGCGAGCCTTGCAAGGAGCCTTCGTCTATCGCTGCTTGCTAACGCTCGGCAAAACTATCTTCTGCTATAGCAGGTGCCACCCAAAGTGGAAAAAGCAAAATGCCTAACAAACCATGGCGCAGTCTGTAGCTCAGACTCTGCTGTGTTTGTTGCACAATTATCGTCACGCTCGGAGTATCCTTATGGACGGCCAAATGTAAAACAAAAAAGCCTTGTCAGCGGTGGCAATATCGGTCATATGACATTTCGTCCATTCTTACTCTCGGTATGCCAGCGTCGTTTTTTGTTCTGATAGTTCGCATTTTGAAGTCAATACTGCCGCAAGCTGTGGTTGAATAGACGCTACAAACCCAAGTCTGCTGTTGGCCAAAAGTCGCTTGGTAGAAAAATGGGTGGCGACTTCGATGGTCGTTGCATTTGCGTCAATGTTCTGGAAGCCGCCTATGGATCCTTTGCTCCAGCCGTTTCAGCTCAAACACCTGAATTTGCGCAACCGCATTATCAGCACCGCGCATGCGCCCTCGTTTGAAGAGGGTGGGCATCCGCGCGATCGCTATCGTTTGTACCACGAGGAGAAAGCGCGCGGCGGAGTGGCGTTGACCATGATTGGCGGATCCACCAATATCGCACCTGACAGCCCCTCGGTGTTTGGGCAACTCTACGGTGGCGACGATAGCATTGTACCCTGGTTTAAAAAACTGACAGACGGGGTGCATCGACACGGCGCGGCGGTGGTGTGCCAGATTACCCACATGGGTCGACGGACCGCGTGGGACGACGGCCATTGGTTGCCAGTGCTAGCGCCTTCAGGGGTGCGCGAGCGCGCTCACCGCGCGCAACCGAAGTCGATGGAAGTCGAAGACATTGAACGTGTGATCGCCAATTTCGTGGACGCGGCCAAGCGCTGTCAACGCGGCGGTTTTGACGGCGTAGAGTTGCTGTCACACTCGCACCTTCTGGGGCAGTTTTTGTCTCCGCTGGTCAACCGCCGCGAGGACGATTACGGCGGTAGCTTAGCCAATCGGTTGCGCCTGACCCTGCAAGTTATTGAAGCCGTGCGGGAGGCCGTGGGGCCTGACTTTATTCTTGGCATGCGCCTGACTGGCGATGAGCTGGTTGAAGGCGGATTGCAAAAGGATGAGTGTGTTCGTATTGCGCGAGCTGTGTCTGCCACTGGGGGAGTGGATTTCCTCAACGTACTGGCCGGTGCTCCCTACGACGACCTCGGGCTCGCCGCTTGGGTATCGTCGATGGGCATGCCCTCCGCGCCGCATCTCTCCATTGCGCAGCTGATAAAACAATCCGTCGCGGTGCCTGTTATGCATGCGGGTTCGGTGGCAGATGTCGCCACGGCACGTCATGCCGTGCAAAGCGAAAGCGTGGATCTCATCGGCATGACACGGGCCCAGATTGCCGACCCGTATCTGGTGCAAAAACTTCGCGAGGGGCAGGAGACGCGCATACGGCCCTGCGTGGGTTTGGGCTTTTGCGTAGACCGAGTCAACCAAGGCAAAGCGATGGTGTGTGGACACAACGCGGCTACAGGCCGTGAAGCTTGGCTGCCGCATATCGTTAATAGGGCGCCGGTGCCTAAAGGGGTTGTCGTTGTTGGAGGCGGGCCAGCGGGACTAGAGGCAGCGCGTGTTTGCGCAGAACGAGGGCACAAAGTCACGCTTTTTGAAGCTGGCGATCGCCTTGGTGGGCAGCTCAATCTGGCCGCTGCCAGCCCCACGCGTAGCCAGGTTGTTGGTGTCACCGATTGGTTGTGCAATGAGCTTGATTGCCTGGGCGTGGATGTGCACTTGAACAACTATGTGCAGGCAGAGGACATTCTAGCCTTGTCACCCCATGCGGTTTTTGTCGCCACGGGCGGGGTACCTCGAATGGCTGATTTCGCTGGGGCCGATCTGGCGCGAAACAGCTGGGAAGTGATGAGCCGAGAGCAGCGTTTGAAGGGCGCAATTTTGCTGTTTGATGAAACGGGCGACCAGGCCGCCGCTGGTTGTGCCGAGCTCTTGGCAAGTGGTGAGAATCAGCTCAGCTTTGTGACGCCCGATCGCTGCATACTGCAGAACTTGGGGCCTACTACCTCGTCTGTTGTTATCAAAGCGCTGGCCAACGCAGAGGTACGCTTTGATTGCTGGTTGGAAGTGGAGTCTATTGAACAGCTCGAAGCGCGCAAGCGAGTGAGCTTTCGTCACGTA
>JBMYWE010000171.1:0-5843 GCA_049607125.1 Granulosicoccaceae bacterium
CCGCCGCAAACGATTGAACAGTCCCCCGCAGACAGCACCGAAAGTGAAAGCGAGGAGCCAACCGCATCAGATGGCGAACTGATCGACCAAGAAAATACAAACACACCTGCTGCTCTAGATACACAGACACTAGCCAGAGAAGCCATTGAGTTGATGATCGCCAAATACACGGCGGCGGCGATTGAGGACGCCCTAGCCGCAGGGCTTGATCCGGGCATGGATATCAACCAAACACTATTGAATCAGGTTATAGCCGATCAAGTGCTACAGCAGTTGCCCGTGCTGGCCGAAGCACTCGCACAATCGGTGGACGGCGATGCCCAAGCTATTGCAGATGGTCTGCCCGATGCCAGCTGGCCCGCCAATGACATCGCCTTGGCGATGCAGAGCTTTGCCGGCGACGCCCCCATGGAAGCAGACCCCATCGCTGCACTTGAAGAACAGCTATTTGCTCTGATGAAAGACTGCGAGGGCGCGGCGACATGTCCGATCAAGCGCTCAAGCTTTCAATTAGACGACGAAATGAACCTCAGCATCGTGGAAACGTTGGTTTTCTTAGACGGATCGGAAGAGGATGTTCCCAGCCCGAGCTACGAGGTGAGCAACCTTGTTTTACACAGCGATGGCGAATGGCGTAACTTCGACACCAGTGGCATGGCTCAAGTCACCCGCACCGGCGAGTACCGCGCGCAGATACGAGACGGCAACGACAGCCTGTTTTCACTGCGAGCGACCACAAGAAATGCAACCTCGACTCCTGTACAGCCGATCCTCGATAAACAGGGCCTGACACCCGCAGACACCCCGGATGCGCAGCCAGAGTTTGCCGAGAAATCTCAATTAGTGACCCTGTCACAGGAACTGAGCTCTGATCGATACGAACTGGTGTTTGCACCCTCTGATGACGCCTTGCAGCGCGCGGCCACGGCACAGGCACTGGAACAATCGCAAATCACACTCGAACGCTTGGAGAACAGCTTTGACGTCGCACTGGAAACAGCCAGTGAGGCTGAGTTTACCAGTGAACAAAGCAGCCAAGACGCTGAAGCGGCGAAGGAAGAAGTTGAGGCGCTAAACACGGCCATCGACGCCATTGAGATGGCACTGGAAGATGCGCGGACAGCTCTAGTAGAAGCAACTGCTGAGGCAGAAGCCATCGCCGAAAGCTCAGAATTGGTCGCCGCTTACGAGTCAGTCTTAGAGGATTCAGAGCTACAGCTCACACAAATTAAATCCGATGAACAAGAGGCTGCGGCGGCACTTGGCGACGCACAAAACGCTCAGCTTGTGGCAGTTCAGACTCTAGCAGATGCGCAAGACGCACTCGATACACTACTGGGCATTGATGTCGAGGCAGGCGTTGACGAGACAGACACAGAAACTCAAGTGACCAACCCCGACTCAGAAAACACTGAAGAGGAACAACCAAATACAGAGATTGCCGCCGCAGAAGCTGCAGTTTTACAAGCCGAGCGCGATTTAATTATCGCAGACGCAGATCTAGCCAATGCCGAGCAGGCCGCCACAGACGCGGCTGATGCGCTAGCTCAGGCCGAAGCAGAGCACGATGCAGCGGCTGCCGCACTAACAGAGGCCAAGGCCAATCAGCTCAACAACGCCCAGGCCGAGACCGAGCTGCAAAGCGCGGAACTACTGGTCAGCGCCAATGAAGCGAACCTCCAACTTATCGAACAACAGCTTGTCAATGCAGAAACAGTGGCGGGCGAGGCAGCGGTATTGGCGGAGTTTGACGCGCAGGCGTTAGAAGAAGCGCAGAGCACCCTCGACCAATTGGCTTTGCAAGTAACCAGCGCCACTGACGCGCTCGCCGCAGCGCAAGCCGCCGCCAGCCTTGCCCCGATGCCGCAAGAAAACGGTTGTGATGGCACGCTACCAGCTCAATCGACAGACAACTACAACTGCTCTGTTATTGAGCGACGCATCGGCGATGCCCCGACGTCCACTGTGGCGACTTTGCAAGAACTCACGGCCACCCAGTCAACACTGACTCTTCTACAGCTACATCCGTCCTATGCTGTCAGCATGATCCCGGCAAATGGCGCAGCTGAGGGAGAAGCGGTGTGGCACGCCATTGACACAAGCTATGACCCGCAGGATACCGCGCTTCCGCGCAGCCAGTGGCAAGCTGAGCAAGTCAACGGTGTGGACCTCATCAGAGTTCAGGTTCCGGCAGCTTTGCACGAACCAGGCAACGCCACCGAGTTATTTATGGTCGAGCAGGACAACTACGTTCGCCCCGGTGTGGTCATTCACGCGGGCGAGCAAAAAACGCAGTTACTGTTCAACAGGCAAGCACTGGGGTCTATTTTCCCCTAGCGCAGACTTTATCTCGCGAGGGTTCATCCCGACTATCCCTCGCGAGGTAACCGAGTGAAAGTGATGCCGTTCGACAGGCTGCAATGCACGAACGGGCCGCCCACCGAGTGGCCCCGTTTCGCTGATCACCTCATGCCATACGTCGGCCGCTATTATGTTGCGAATACTGTGAACTGATTTGACGCAGCACGGAGTGTCTCTATACTGGGGGAGTCGCTGTCGGCGGCCTTGGACCACGGGTCGAGCGGAGATGCTCCCATGTTGCAACAATTGAATTCAAAATCACTGACTTTACTGGTGCTACTTGCCATCAGCCTCATCACCGGCTGTAGTACGCTGGTCAATAAGCTCAACCCCGAGCCGCCCAAGGTCACCCTGGTTGGCATCACTCCAGTAAAAATGGAAGTGCTGCAACAGACTTTTAAGCTAACACTCAGTCTGCAAAACCCCAACGATTTCGCCCTGCCCATTCGCGGTATGCAGTTCTCTGCAGCCATCAACGAAGACGATTTTGCCAGCGGGGTCTCTAACAAAGCAGTAGACCTACCCGCCTTTGGCGAAGCTGAGATGGAGGTCGAGGTGCGCTCCGGCCTGATGCAGATTATCGAAAATCTGAGCAAGCTCGGCAACGCCAAGACACTCGACTACAGTCTCAGGGGGAGTGTCAAAGTAGAAGGTGTGCCGGTCAGATTGAACTTCAAAGAAAAAGGCACACTCAGTCAGTAAAAGGCAAACGCTCAAATTTTACGGGCTGTTGTAACATCTCACTCACTCGCCGCGAAGTGGATAGGACATCCCCAGAACAAAAATACCGCTGCCTCTCACCTTCGCAGCTCACTCGATTCGGGTGGCGGCGCAAGTAGCTTTTCAAGCTTCTGGCAACAAGTTCCGGTTGATTCAAAATCGGGACACCAGCACCTAAAGCCCGTTGAAAATAGTCCTGCAACAGCGGGTAATGCGTGCACCCCAGCACCGCTACTTGTGGACTAGGCATCCGCGAATGCAAAGCTTTCACATAGTCATCAACTAGCATTTCGGCGCGTTGTTGTTGTCCCCGCTCCAAAGCGTCAACCAATGCATCACAGGGCTGCGCCTCGACATCAACACCGATGGCTCGAACCGCCAGCTCTCGCTGAAACGCTCGACTCTTGACGGTGGCTGGGGTGGCAAAAAGTGCCAACTGCTGTACCGAGACAGGCCGAGCAGGCGAGCAATCGGCCCAGGCTCGTTCCGTGAGTGCTTCGATCAGGGGCACAAAAACCCCAAGCGCATAACGACCCGCAGGCAGGGCTTGCGATTGTATGGGCCGAAGCGCAATAGCACTGGCGGTGTTGCAGGCCAAAACCACCAACTCACAACCTTGCGACCAAAGCTGCTCCGTCGCGGTTGTTGTCAGCGCGATAATCTCGGTGTCGTTACGATCACCGTACGGTGCGTGAGCGTTATCACTGTAATAACAGAGCGGCATTTCAGGCATAGCAGCACGAATGGCACGAAATACCGTCAAGCCCCCCAAGCCACTATCAAAAACACCGACTGGCATCTAGTGCTCTGCCTCAGTCATAGGATCGTGCTCACTGCAGTGTTCTTCGCGACAGCACCGAGGGAAAAGCAACATGATTGTCGATGACTCTCACCACGCTGGCGTTTGCACAGTTGGAGCCAACTAGTCGTTAAATACAGCAATATCATCCACCATAGCTGCGAGTTATGCCGAGATATGAGACACAAGGGGCGAAAACTAAAATAGGCCCAACGGACTTGGACGCGTTGCTAGCTGAAGTCTTTAGCGATCACATAATCGGGCCAAATTCTCGCTTCCTCTAGGCGCCGCCGCAAGTTTTGGCCGGCCAATAGCCCATGATCCTGAATCAAAACGCTTTTTATTCCGGCCTGCCGCGCGCCCAGAATGTCTGTGTGCGGGGAGTCGCCAACCATGACAATGCGTGACTTGTCTATCTGCCCTGTCAGTTGGGCTACCCGCGCAAAGGCCACATCATAGATATTGCCGTGAGGTTTGCCGAAATACTGAATCTTCATGCCCAGCCCGCGCTCCAACGCACGCGCCACTTGACCCGGCTCACGCGAGACATAAGTGGGGAAAGGCGCACAGACATCCGGGTTGCCAACCCACACCGGCTTTGGACTAGTCTGCAGTTGTTTGTAGAGCAACCAATCTAGGCGGGCACTCCAACGCAAAGTCGATAACAGCAATATCCCGTCGGCAGCTTCGAAGTCGGCCGCCTCGTGCAGCTGACGCAAGTTAGCAGACAAATCAGGGTGATCGGCCGAGGCTGTTGGTGTGACGCCCCAGAGAAAACCGGGGTGCTCGGCGTGGTGCCGCCGCAGAGCCACGCGCAGTGCATCGCGGCTGGTGAGTAAGTCTTCCGGTGCGAAGTGGTAACCCAAATCTGTGTATTTTTGCACCATCGGCCCGACGGGCTGAGTTGCTCCGTTAGATAGAACAAGGCAATGAACACCTTGACGCTGTAACTGAGCTATTTGATCTGCCATGCCTTCAACGGCTTCAAAGCCCGTGTTCAGCACACCGAACCCGTCGAGCAATAACACATCAGCTTGTTCGCGCAAGCTGAGTAAATCGGGAATGCGCAGCACCGCCGAACGCTCACCTAGATAGGTGTTAGCGGGTAGCTCGTCGGCGAGGTAATCTGCCCAAGCCCGGTGAAAATGCGTGAATTGGCGTGGCGATTCCGCCATGGAGCTCTCCCAGTGACCCTAAGACTTATCAAAGCCAAAGTGTAGCCGAATAGCTTGTTTCTATAGAATATCCGCTGTCGGGACTAGACCCCCATAGGCGAAACCACGATGCAAGCGATCCACCACCCAAGCCACCAGTGCATCACCCGGCTGCCACTTTCGACCGATAGCTGGCTTAGCTACCTTCCGCAATGGCTGGACTCGAGCACCGCTAGCGAGCTCCAGCACACTTTGATGCAATCGCTCAACTGGCAAGCAGGTCAGATCAAGCTGTTTGGTCGGCAGGTGGCGATACCGAGATTACACGCCTGGTACGGCGACCCACTGGCGAGCTACGGCTGGTCGGGTCAACGTGCAACCCCCCTGCCCTGGACACCTGAGCTGGCGCAATTGCGCGACAAACTAAAAGCCCATTGCGACTCGAGCTTCAACGGCGTGCTAGCCAACCTCTACCGCGATGGTCAAGATTGCATGCACTGGCACGCAGACAACGAGCCCGAACTTGGCAGCAGACCGACAATTGCAGCGATCAGCCTCGGCGCGGAAAGAAGGTTTTCCTTGAGACACAAGCACCGCGCCCACCCGACGCATCGCTTGCAACTGGGTCACGGCAGTTTGTTGTTGATGGGCGGCGAGTGCCAACGGCACTGGCAACACGCGCTCCCTCGCAGCATGCGCGTACCTGGAGCCCGCATCAGCCTGACTTTTCGATTTATTCACCCCCGCTAGCTTGATCGGCAGCTCGCCAGCGACCAAATTTGTTAAACTGCATGCATCAAAATCGAGAG
>JBMYWE010000172.1:0-5830 GCA_049607125.1 Granulosicoccaceae bacterium
ACTGCACACTATCTTTCAGAAAGGCCGTAAAGTGTTTGTCTCGAGGCCCATCAATCATTTCCCACTTGATGAAACAGCGTCTCATTCCCTTCTGCTGGGAGGGGGCATTGGCATCACACCGATGATTGCGATGGCGCATCGGCTGTATGCTTTGGGTAGAGATTTTGAACTGCACTACTCAGGTAGATCACGCGCCAGTATGGCTTACCTAGATGATCTTGCTGGCTTTGCTTGGTCTGACAAGGTGCATCTGCATATCTCAGCTGAATCTAGCCGAGCAAAGCTGAGCGAAATTATAAACGTTCGCAGTGGTGACACCCATGTCTACACGTGCGGTGCCGAGGCGTATATGGCTGCCGTGATGCAAGCTGCCGAGCAGGCGGGTATCCCAGAAGAAGCGCGTCATCTGGAATATTTTTCGGTGCCGGAGCTTCCCGAGTGGGAGAACCACGCGTTTACGTTGAGGCTGGTCAAGTCAGGTTTCGAGTTGCCGGTGCCTGCGGATAAATCGGCGGCCGAAGTATTGCAGGCGCACGGCGTGGCTGTCGATGTGAAATGCAGCGACGGTATATGCGGAGTTTGTCAGTGCGCTTTGCTCGGCGGGCAGGTGGAGCATCGTGACTTTGTTTTGTCAAACAGGCAGCGCGAAAGCACCATTATTTTGTGCCAGTCGCGTGCATCTCAAGCCGGTGGTGTGGTTGAGGTTGATCTCTGAGTCAGACTGCCCACTGCCACTGAAGGCTTTGTTGTCCTGGCTCTTGAGCTCTGGAATCGAGCGAACTGCATCGTCGTCGCAGCGGCTGTCCGTTAAAGCTGCCAGTTGTCGACTGGCAGTGGGAGGGCGAGGCCGGTCGTGCCAGGTCGGAGCTTTGTTGAATTGCTTGGGCTCAGATACAAAAAAGCAAGCCCGAAGGCTTGCTTTTCTTAAGCGAAAACGCGTTCTCGATTAGAGAGCGACGATGTTCTCAGCTTGAGGACCTTTCTGGCCTTGAGTCACTTTGAACTGGACCTTCTGGCCTTCAGCCAACGTTTTGAAGCCTGTGCTTTCAATGGCGCTGAAATGTGCGAAGACGTCAGGACCAGACTCTTGCTCGATGAAGCCGAAGCCTTTAGCTTCGTTGAACCACTTGACGGTACCAGTAGTAGTATCAGACATAATTGTAAATCCTGTAAAAAAATTATGGATGTGCCTTCGAGAAGGCGTGCTTAGCGGGAATGACAGACAATAATTTAAAAAACTACAGGACGAAGAACTACAAGAATGCTACGAGATGAAGATTGTAAATATAGACGTGCTTCCAAGCTGGGTGTAATTTATCCACGAATCGGGCCCGAAGTCAATATATTTTGTCAATCTCGGTTGGAATAGCTAGCCGGTCTGGGGCGCTAGTTTCTTTATGAGACAGTAAGTTGTGTGGCCCCTTGGGCAGTCGGCGAGCTGACCATAGACCTCATAGCCAAGCTTTTCGTAGAAAGGTCTCGCTTGAATGTCCAGAGTTTCCGTGCGCATATACTGAAATCCCAGCGAATTGGCGTGCGATTCCGCCCGCGCTACCAGTTTGGTGCCAACGCCACACCCGCGCGCCTCCTCGGCCAGCCATAGTAGCTCGATAATACAGTAGTTCCAGAAAGCCAGTGCGCGTAGGCCTCCGACGACATCCTCTTCTGTGTTGCGTGCAAAAATTGCAAATTTGGTGTCGGGCTCGAACACCAGCTCGTCGGGTAACTGAGTTTGATTGTAAGACTTAATGCCAGTGCTGATGGTCAGCAAGTCCTCTGGGCTAGGTGTCGTCGCTAATTCTATTTTCATAGGATGTCCTGTGGTATGGGAGCAAGCCGTTCGCTTAGTGTCTATCAGGTGCTATTCACGTTGTCTCGTACCCCATTGGATCGCTGGGATCGGGAGCGTGTTCGGTTGAGGCGCGCCAAACGCTGGCTAAAGCTCATGTCAATGTTCGCTTAGCCTTCAAGCTTTCTCGGTAGACGATGTAGAGTGATGAGCAGATGATCACAGCGGCACCACCCAAGGTATAGGCATCTGGGATCTCGTCAAACAGCAGATAGCCGAATAGGGCGGCGTAAATTAGCTGCGTGTACTGGAAGTTGCCGATCACGCTGGCTTCACCTAAGCGCAGCGCTTTTACTCCAATCCACTGGGCTGCAGTGGCGATAAAGCCCATTGAAAGTAGCAACAAGAGGCCTACTATATCGGGTGTTTTCCAGAGCCAAAATAGGGGCACCCCCGCTAGTAGCCCAATAAAAACCGCCTGATACACCAGCAAGGTGGTGGTTGATTCTGTCTGCGAGAGTTTGCGTACAGAAATTACCGCAACGCCGGCACCTAGGGCACCAATAACCGGTACCAAAGTGCTGAGTTCAAAAAGCCCTGAGACACTTGGGCGCATGACGATAACAACGCCGACAAACCCGATAGTTACAGCGCCAAGCCTGTGCACGCCGACCTTTTCCTGTAGAAAAATCAGCGCCAGCAACGCGGCGAAAAATACCTGTGCAAAGCCTAGGGTGACCGCGGTGGTCAGCGGCAATAGGGTAACTGCCCACAAGCTAAAAGACAGGGCGGTAAACGCTCCAAGTAGACGCGCCACGTGGAGTACGGGCTGCTGTGTTTTTAAGTTGGCTGGAAATGATCGAGCAAGCGTTGGCAGGCAGGAGCAGAAGACAACTAACTGACGAAAGAAGAGAATTTGCAAGACGTGATATTCGAGCGCTGCGATCTTGGCCATGGTGATGACCACGGCAAACAGCCCACTGGCCAGCAGGGCCCAGAGCGCGCCTTGATTGTTTTTGTTGCATGTCACCACTGTTGGGCTCTTTTCCATCGCTATGTGTCTGTGGATGGTAATTTGGTACCAAAGTACCATTTGCCACAAAGCTGTTAAACCATACATCGGAGGGGAGGCATGTTAGGCGAGCGTAGTGTGGTTGAGCGTGTTCAAACAGGGGTGCGACTTGAAAAGCGCATACTCAAGGTGCTGAAGGCGCTGGCTGCGCACCACGAGATGGGTCTGGGTGAACTATTGGAAGGAATTGTCTTGCACAGCTTTGAAGGTAAGCCACCTTTTGATCAAAAATCGCTGCAATTTATTGAGCAGATGCGTTCGGCTTATGGCCTGGATTTATGTGCTACAGATAGTCACAAACTGAGTGAGGATTAACTTTGCCCAGTTTCTTCAATGCTCACACGAATTCTCGCGCGAACTTTTTGCAGATGATGGGATTTCCGAGCTAGTTAACTCAGTGGTCGCGACGGGCTTGGTTTGTGATGAAAGCCAGCGTCGAGAAAAGGTGCGAGCGCGCCGATGAGACGCGCTCACACACTGCACGGCGCTACTGAGCGGTCCAGCCTCCGTCCACGGGGATAGCGGTGCCATTGATGTTATGAGCAGCTTTGTGGCACAGCCACACGGCCAGCTGACCGAGGTCAGAGGGATCCGTCATGCGCTGGCTGGGTTGTTTTTCCGCGAGCAAATCGGCAATGCCTGCGTCGCGGTCACCACCGTGTTTGTCGGCGCGAGCTTGTATTTGTGGTTCGATGAGCGCTGTTTCAGTCCAGCCTGGGCAAATGCAGTTGACGGTGACACCGCCGGTATCGCGACTACCAACTGCCGCGTATTCGAGGGCGGCCACCTTGCTCATGCCCACCAAGCCAAACTTGGAAGCGACATAAGGTGTTTTGTGCTGCGAGGCCACCAAGCCATGTACTGAAGCAATGTTAATCACGCGGCCGTAGCCGCGCTCGGCCATGCCCGGCATGGCGTGGTGCATGGTGTGAAAACAAGCGCTGAGGTTGACGGCGATGACCAAGTTCCAGATGTCGGCGGTGGCATCAGCTAGGGAGGTGGTTTTTTGTACGCCGGCGTTGTTGACCAGAATATCCACTGGGCCCCAAGTGTTGGCGGCATTCATTAGCGCTTCGATTGAGGCAGGGTCGCGTAGGTCGTTGTCAAAGAAGCAGGCGTCGGGTGCACCGGCAGCTTTTACTTCTTCCATGGCGGCCTGTCCTTGTTCTTCGGTGGCTAATCCGTGTAGCACCAGCTTTGCGCCCTCGGCGGCAAATGCCTTGGCGATGGCGAGGCCAATACCCGAAACCGAACCAGTGATAAGCGCTGTACGTCCTTCAAGCGTTTTGCTCATGTTATTTACTCTAGAGAATTGTGGCTAAGAAATGGATTAGATTTTATCAGATTCGCTGGGGCGGGGGCGCTAGCTAGGTGCTGGGTCGCTGACACAGCGCACGCTAAAGTCCAGTGCTTGGCGAAAGGCATGAACATGGCCGTCGCTGAAGTTGACTGTCCAGGTGAGGCCGGGGCGTTTGGGGTTGACCGTGTTGGACCAATAGAGATTGGAAACCGTTATAAACACCGGAAATGCTGAGGGCTTGTAGTGGGCTTCGTCGACTAGGGAAATCAGCTCTTTCACCTCTGGTAAGCGCCAGTTGTTGTGGCCGCCGAGCCGAAGATGGGTGCAATAGTGTTTAGCGGCCTTGAGGTCGGTAGCCTTGCCGCTGCCGTCGCGCTGCCAGCGCAACCCGGTTTGTCGGTCGTCAACGGTGCTTCTGTCAGCGCTGGGGACGAAGCGTTCGTCAGCAGCACACGGTAGGGCGCCTAGCAGCAGCGCCGCTGCTAGGGGTCTAAGCGACGCAGCGTACATGTGCTTGAGCCACCCGCATCAAACAATACATATCGCCCTCGCCAAACTGGGCAATCCAGACGTGGCTGGGCATATTGTCATAGACCGTGCCACTCCAAAACGCGACAGTGGGTTCGGCGTCAAAATACGGGGAGTCATAGGCGTGGCGAGGGTTGTCGTAGTTGAGCAGCGACAGTAACTCTAAGCGTGAGGGCAGACGCCAATTGTCGATGTCAGAGAGGGATAAATTGGCACAATAGGCCTTGGCGTCAGCCCAGCTCACTTGTTGACTGGGGGCGTGTCTCTGCCAGTAAAGTCCTGCGCCAAGATCGGCGACAAGCTGCTCGCCATGAAGCTCGTAGGTACGCTCCTGACCGAACCAGTTGGCACGACGCTGGAGGTCGAGGTTGTCGACGGTTGATGCCCAAGCGGTGGCAGTTGCCAGCGTGCAGCACAGACCCAAGGAAATGGCTCGCATCTTGTGTCCTCCTTGTTGTGATCATCCTTGCACAACAGAGCCTTGAGTACCAGAGGTGCCATGGGTACCTAAAAGCGTCGATCGGATCCTTACAGGGTTGTGCAGCTTTTGGCATAGCGGCATATCTGTTGCTTCGCGGTTGTATGGCTTTATCACTCTTTTGGCACTCGTTTTCGGAAAATCAATGACATACGACAAATTGCCTCATCTAAAAATAGGTTTTTTCGTTTTGCTGGTCTCTGTTTTTGCCTCGGGCTGCACCGTGGTTTCTGCAGTAGACGCGGTGGCCAGCACCGCAATCGGTGTGACTAAGGTCGCTGTCAAAGGCACGACGGCGGTTGTGGGAGCAGTGATTCCCGACGGCGACGACGAAAAGGATAAGAAAGAAGAAAATTGAGCCCTTGAGGTCTTTGCGTTGCTGGTAATGAATGGGCCAGCGCATAAAAGTTAGGTCAGCGTGATCAACAGAAAATACAGCAGCGGGCGATTGACGGGAGTCAGGACGACCTGCTGCTAACACTCTCCAACAACGCGAGAGACAACCTATGAATTTTGCAAAAGTGAATACCATGAACAAACTATTGCACGCGGCGCTCTCGCTTTGGCTAGTCTCGACTTCAGCGCAAGCGGCGGATACAGACGTTTATCTAAACCAAAGTAGCACCGTGTTTCCCAATGTCGTATTTTCAATGGATACCAGTG
>JBMYWE010000173.1:0-5825 GCA_049607125.1 Granulosicoccaceae bacterium
GCGAGAGTCTTTGATGATAGACATAGAACCGATCTCGTAGCCGGTGCCCTCACACGGCGCCACCACCTTGATCGGGAAGCCCGCTACCGCCTGCTTGACCGCATCGTGCATAAAGACAATACCAATGGTGTTCTCGCCGCGCGCCGCTGCCTTGATCGGAGCAGATCCAGACTTGGTATATTGATTGATATTTTTATGCAGACCTTTCATGAACTCAAAGCCTTCGTCTTCACCAAACAACTGTACGATGGTGGCGAGCGTTGTATAGGCTGTGCCCGATGAATTGGGGTTTGCCATCTGTACATGGCCCTTGTATTCGGGCTTGAGCAGGTCTTTCCAGCAAGCGGGCTCTGGCAAGTTATTAGCGGCCAGCAAATCGGTGTTATAACCGTAACCCAAAGCCCCTGAATAAATACCGATGGTCTTGTCACCAGCCGACGTCGCTTGCGAGATAGACCAATCGTTCAGTTGATCGCGCATACCACTGACGTAGGGCGCGCTCAGCCCCTCCTCGGCCGCTTGAAGGTGCGGATCACCGGTACCACCCCACCAGACATCGCCCTTGGGATTGGAGGCCTCAGCCTTGATCTGTGCAAAGGTCTCGCCCGAGCTTTTGCGCGTCATCGACACCTTGATTCCGCTCGCCGCCTCAAAGCTGTTGGTCATCAATTGACACCAATCGTCTTGTGCACTGCAATAAAACGTGAGTTTGTCTTTGGCCCATGCCACCGGCGCTTGGGTGGACAACAGCACACCTACTAAGCTGGTGGCTAATACGGTGACTTTTTTCATAAGCATCTCTCCCTGGAGTAAAGTTTCTCGCCTAAACGCTGGCGTTCTTCTTGTCGGTTAGTACTTACACCCGATACAGAATGCACAGGAAAACGGATTCCAGCAAGTGTTTTGCAGCTCAAATGCTCCCACGCCTGCAAACTTACTCGTACAGAGAAGCGTCTGCAGCAATGACATTCAAGATGTCTAGGGTGCCTTCGGTATAACGGTGTGCAGAGACATACGCCGCGAGCAACTTCAACTCGTCGCTGGCGTTATCAGGGCAATAACCACGCGCCGTCGTCTGAAACATGCCAACATCGCCATTGCTGTCGCCAATGCCAGCGGTGCGGGCCAAAGGCACGTTGTAATCGGCACAAATGGCGCGTAAACCGCTGCCTTTGTTGATGTCTACAGGCGTGATATCAATAGACGTGGTGGAATGAGACCATGAGACCGGATAGTCGGCGTATTGCGCCTTTAAGCGCTCCATTTGTGCGCGTATTCCCGTTTGGCTTTGCCCTGAAATGGCCGGGCCTGTCAAACAAAGGCTATACGCGTTACCCACCTCAAAATACAAGGTGTCGCGCAATAGACCTGAGGCCTGTAGATCTGCTTGCAGCGCAGTGATCGCCCGCACACTATCGGCGCTGGCCATGGGCCTGTAATTATCACCAAGGGGCTCATACACCATCGCCCCACCCTCACACACTAATGGGGTCTCCAGCCCCAACAATTGAGCCATCGCCTCCGCGTAGGGCTGCGGGCGTCCCGTGCACAAGGCAAAGCCCACTCCCTTGGCTGCCAGCTGTGGAACGAGCTCTCTGACTTGCATCAGTCGTGGCAAGTCAAAGGGGGTGTTTTTGTGCAGGTTTAAACAGCCGTCAATATCGCAAAATACAAAACCCTTCACGTGTCAGACTCCCTTTGCCGGGTCAAACGATTGATCGCAGATCAACTGCAGGGTATCAAACACCGCCGATATGCCAACCACCACACGCCCACCGTTGGCGATCATCTGATCGGCGTTTTGCGGTTCAACGCGGCCACCCGCCTCCTGCACCAACAACTGCCCAGCCAGGCAATCCCATGCGTTCATGTGCTCCTCAACATACCCTAGCAAACGCCCGTCGGCGACATAAACCAGTGATAAGGCACCCGAAGCATTGCGATAAAACATACCGCCACGCGCAATAAGCTCGGATATCACCGCACAAATATTCAGCTCCCGTACGCGGTTCGAGTAGCCCACACCCACCGCGCCCTGCCCCAAACCAGCCGAGTGTGATACCGCCATCACCTGCCCGTTGCGGTACGCCCCGTGCCCAAGGGCCGCCGTAAACAGCTCGTTTTGGTTGGGATCAAATACAACCCCAAGCACCGTCTTGCCCCGAAAAACACAAGCCAGCACCACCACCCAAGCAGGGATACCCGCCAGAAAATTAGACGTGCCGTCTATAGGGTCGATCACCCAAGTGTAACCCGAAGAACCAGCGCTCGGTGCATGCTCCTCCCCGACAACGCCATCCTCGGGAAAACGCTCCGACAAACAACGGCGAATCAGTAATTCAACATTTCTATCCGCTTCAGAGACCAAATCCTGATGTCCCTTGTGCTCCACCGTCAGGTGGTCGAGTTGTTGAAAATACCCCAAGGCAAGCTCACCGGCCTCACGGCTGATATCTCGGGCCGCCTCCAAGCGTTGCGCCCACTCTGTTTCCATTGGGTAGCTCCAATTTTGTGATTAGGTTTGATCATCATAAGGCATGGCAGAACTTTGTCATGGCGGTGCGTCAAGGAATGCTGCGCGGTTGGGGTTACTCAGCCCTATGCCGAATCTGCGTTGCTGTGTCTGTTACTAAAGCTCGGTAGAACTTTGGCGGAGCTTATATCGTTTTTAAAAAGCATTCGAAGTAAAAAGCGCTTGAGCATTACAAATGCATTTTTAACCCAAACGAAGGTGAAGCGTCATCTGGTGTTCGTTATACCATGTGTACCAAGCTAGTTTGAGGCAACGATGGGCAAATCAGAGCCCATCTTTCAACTGCATAAGATGATCAAAATCAACAAAGCTAATCGCCGAGACCTCCTTGTACAATTTTTAGGTCCGCAAACACACCTAATGGTGCGAGGTTGTGCGGGGTTGCGATAAGCGATAGCGCGTCGTGAGCATTGGTCCGCGATGCGCTTCGCTTAGTCGCGGCTAGGTTTTAGGTTTCTGATGGCATCCGATGCAGTGCGCATATTTTGTTGCCTGCGGGGTCGCGCAGGTAGGCGAGGTACATATCCACCTTTCCGCCGGTGCGAATGCCCGGTGCGTCTTCGATGGATACGCCGCCGTTGGCCACGCCCGCCGCGTGCCAAGCGTCGGCCTGCTCGGGGCCGTCGACGGCAAAGCCAATGGTGCTGCCATTGCCATTGCACGCTGGCTCGCCGTTGATGGGGTTGGTGAGCATAAAGATGTTGTCTTTGTGGAAGTAAAAGCAACGGCCTTTTGGGTCGATGACGCCGGGCTTGGCGCCCAGTACAGCAAACAGTGCATCGTAGAAGGCTTTTGATTTGTCCATGTCGTTGACGCCGAGCATGATGTGACTAAACATAGTTTTCTCTCTGGGTGGTTGAAGTGAGTTGATGGTTCATTCAAAGCTTTTTTTCTCAGATTTGTGGGTTCGAATTTATTCGAATAGCTATCGGGTGAGCGCGAGGGTTTGCTCCGTTTAGCTTTCGAATAACTTCGAACCTACCGTTGCGTTACCCGGCGGCTTGCAGTGGCCCACCCTCTAGGGTGATGCGGTGCATCAGGCGCGCGTGGCCTGGGTAGTCGTTTAGGGCGCGGTGCCAAGTGGATCGGTTATCCCAGATGACCAGTGTGTTTTTTTGCCAACGCACGCGGCAGCCGTACTCGGGCTGTAGAGCTTGTTGATAGAGATACTGCAGCAGCGCGTCGGACTCTGCCTTGTGCCAGCCCTCAATGCCCACCGTAAATTGCGGGTTGACGTAGAGAATGGACTGCCCTGACTCGGGGTGCTTAATCACCATGGGGTGCACGGCGTCTTGCGTGGCTTGCTCGGGGTTGAGCAAGCGGCCATCGAACTCGGGTTTGCTCTGGCCAAAAACGTGGCGGCTGGAATGTTTGGCACGCAACCCGGCCACTACGTGTTTCAGCCCATCGGATAAACTTGCCCAGGCGGCGTGCATACTCTGGAACAAAGTATCGCCACCGGCTGGTGGCAGCTCCTTGGCGTAGAGAATGGAGCCCAGCGCCGGCTGTTGGTCGTAGGAGTGATCGGTGTGCCAGGAGGAGCCAATGTTGGCTTTTTGGTGCGCCTCTTTGCGCACTTCGGCGATGAGCGGGTGCTCATCGCTGGCCTTGAAAAAGCGATTGATGTTGATCTCACCCAGTCGCTGGGCGAAGTCTACTTGCTGCTGCGGTTGCAGTTGTTGCTCGGGCAGCACCAACACACCAAAGGTGGCCAGTGCGCGCTTTAGCGCTTGTAGCTGTGCCTCGCTGCAGCGATTGATGTCTAGCTTGTCAATCTGCGCGCCCACTGCGCTGCCCAAGGGCGTTACTGTCAGCTGTTTGCTGTCAAATGCCAGCATGGCGTTCTCCTGTGCTCGCTGTCTATTCGGGTGGAGCGTACTTGGCAAACACTTCGGCTTCGGTCATGTTTTGGGTTTGGTTGGCAAAGCTGTAGTGCGCAGGTTTTTTGTCGATGAATATTTGGTGATCCATCTGCAGTTTGCTCTGGTCGTCAAACAGCCCAGCGGGCAGCATGTATTGCTCAGCACCCTTGAGATGGTAAAACAGGTGCGTACCACACTCGCTGCAAAAACCGCGTTCGGCCCACTCCGACGACTGGAACCGCGTGATGTGCTGCTCGCCATCAAAGCTCACGCGCGTGCCGCAATCCACCGCTAAGAGGGGCCCGCCACCCCATTTTACACACATGCCGCAGTGGCAGGCCCCCGTGTGTACGCTGGCCTCTTGCGCCCTAAAGCGCACCTTCCCGCACAGACATTGGCCCGTCGCTGGTGTTGTTTCCGCGAGTTGATCCATGGTCTCAGCTCCTTTGAAGAGTACTCAAGACTAACAACAAACGTCGGGTGGGAGAAGGCAGGCCGGCGATGCGTGCTCGGGTACCCCGAGCGCTTATGCGTGGCTACAGTGAGGAGTAGCCTGGCATGGAGCGAAATCCCGAGATGGCATTGATTTGACTTTGCATCGGGGTTTCGCTGTCGGTTTCACGATACTCTGGCCGGTTTTTCGTCGGTTAGTTACACTGCTTTCAGGCATTAATTGGCGGCAGTTTACTTGAGGGTATCGGCGTGTCCGAGAGCTTTGACTTTGTGGTGGTAGGCGCGGGTTCGGCGGGCTGTGTGCTGGCCAATCGTTTGTCCGAAAATGGCAAATTTTCGGTGTGCTTGCTCGAGGCCGGCGGCACGGATTGGCGCTTTTTTGTGCAAGTGCCCATCGGCTATGGCAAAACCTATTACCAACGCGCGGTGAACTGGATGTTCCATACCGAGCCCGAGCCTGGCCTAAACCAGCGCCCCAGCTATTGGCCGCGCGGCAAGGTGCTGGGAGGGTCGAGCGCTATCAACGCCATGGTGTATATCCGCGGCCACCGGCAGGATTACGACGACTGGGCAGCCGCTGGCAACCCCGGTTGGAGTTACGCCGATGTGCTGCCCTACTTTAAAAAAAGCGAGGGCAACCCACAGGGCGACGCCACTTTCCACGGTCGCGAGGGCCCGCTGCGCATCGATGATCAACGCGAGCAGCTACACCCGTTGATTAAACACTTTGTCGCCGCTGGCGTTGAGTTGGGCTTGCCCGCGAGCGATGACTTTAACGGCCCGCACCAGACGGGCGTGGGCGCGTATCAGGCAACCATTCACCGCGGGCGGCGTATGTCGACGGCGCGCGCGTTTTTGCACCCGGCCAAACGCCGCCCCAACCTCACCGTTGTCACCCACGCCCACGCCAGTCGCATACTGTTTGAGGGCAAGCGCGCCGTGGGGGTTGAGTATCGCCGCAGAGGTAAAACTCAGCG
>JBMYWE010000174.1:0-5813 GCA_049607125.1 Granulosicoccaceae bacterium
TCAAATTCAGCACATTCGTCGTAGTCTGAGAGATCTAGAATAGGCTCTAAGCAGCCACCTTGGCCACTAACTCCGCCACCCGATTGGCATAGCCCCACTCGTTGTCGTACCAGACATACATTTTGAGGTGGGTGCCATTGACCACCATGGTGGACAGCGCATCAACAATGGCCGAGCGCGGGTCGGTGCGGTAGTCGATAGAGACCAGTGGACGCTCTTCATAGCCAAGAATACCGGCGAGTGCACCGTCTGCGGCTGCGCGCATGGCGCTGTTAATTTCTTCGACCGTGGTGTCACGCTCGAGCTCGAAACAGCAATCGGTGATGGAAGCATTGGCCAGAGGCACGCGCACGGCGTGGCCATTGAGACGCCCCTCCAGCTCGGGGAATATTTTCATAATCGCCGTGGCAGAGCCGGTGCTGGTCGGAATCAAACTCATACCGCAAGCACGGGCGCGGCGCAGATCTTTGTGAGGGGCGTCGAGAATAACCTGCGTATTAGTGATGTCATGGATAGTCGTCATCGAGCCATGGCGTATGCCGACCGTTTCTTGCACCACTTTAATCACAGGTGCTAAGCAGTTGGTCGTGCAGGACGCCGCCGTGATGATGCGGTGTTTATCGGCATCGAACAAGTGGTCATTGACGCCCATCACAAGGTTTAATACGCCGTCTTCTTTCACCGGAGCTGTTACCACGACGCGCTTCACACCTTGATCAAGATAGGCCTGCAGCAGCTCGGTTTTGCGCATCTTGCCCGAGGCCTCGACCACGATATCGCAGCCGGACCAATCGGTGTCTTGGATCGCGCGGTTGCCGCTGGTGCTCACGCGGTGTCCACCCACCTGCATGGCACTGCCCTCAGCCACCGCCTCGTGTTGCCACTGACCGTGCACCGAATCAAAGTTCATCAGGTGTGCGAGACACTCGGCGTCACCGCCCGGGTCATTAATGTGCACCACTTCGACCTGAGGCATCTCCCACAATACCCGCATCGACAACCGGCCCATGCGACCAAAACCATTGATACCAACTTTCATTTTTCCATCCTAATTCGTTTGACCCTACAAGCAGTCAAAGACGACCACTTTAGAAATTGAGTGACCTTATCACTTTGGCTCGGATCGCTCCGGAAAAGCCAGTGACTTGGCCCCATACTCGGGGTGAGGCCTTTGCGCACTTGCAATGCCCAGCTAATCAAACAACCCGCGAGATTTAACTATGAAAACACTCAAATCAGGCTTGGTGCTTAGCTCAATAGTCACGCTGTTCGGCTGCGGCAACCTACATTCCCAAACACCGTCCACCGCAGACGCCAAGTCAGCCGATATTTCAATCCCACAAAGCGTTCAAAGCAATTGTTTGAGCTGCCACAGCATCGGTGCCAAGCACGAGCCCACCAATGCCATCGCGCCACCGCTGTTCGCCGTGAAAAATCACCTCAGCGAATTTAGCAACCGCGACGCCTTTATTGCCCATGTCAGCGATTGGGTTAAAAACCCCGACTCTGCCAAAGCAAGAATGCCAGGCGCCGTCAAGAAATTTGGCCTGATGCCAGCCCTGCCACTGGAACAAGCTGTGCTCACCGAAATCGCCGCGTGGATATACGACACCCCGATGGAGAAACCCAACTGGTATGCGGAGCACTTTCGCAAGGAGCATGGCAAAGCACCCGCCGGCTACGACTAAGCGCTATTTCTAAGCTTCGCTTCTTTCGGGCTACACAAACAACCTGCTGCTCGAAAGAAGCGCGGCGATTTCCGTTCTCGGGCTTGGCGAACTTTCACCTCAGCCTGAACACGCTGGCTCGCCAACCGCAAGCAAAGCTTTCAGTCGTTCAGAGCTTGCAGAGAGTAGCCATTCACACTTCGATGTGCGCTGCGCGCGAGGTCTGCTGCAAACGCAGCAAGTTTTCATCGACAAAATCACTGTTGGCCTCAGCCGTTTGCCGTAAAACGGCTGTCACCCAGCCGGGCAAGTTAGGGTTGAGGCGATAATACACCCACTGCCCTTGTCGCCGGTCTTGCAGCAAGCCGCTGCTGCGCAGGTGCGCCAGATGCCGCGAAACCTTGGGCTGGCTTTGATCCAGCGCCTGAGTAATCTCTCCGACTCGAAGCTCCTTCTCCTCGGACAGCAACAAGAGGCATCGCAGGCGAGTGTCATCGGCTACGCTCTTGAAGAATTCCAATGGGCTAACCATGTCCGTCTCCTGTGTCTGTACATTCTCTGTACAATAATTTCATCCTATATACGGTATAGCGCATATATGACTGTTTGACGACAAAATCCCAAAATCCATCCCGGCGAAGTATCCGGTTGCGGCTGTCCCAGCACTTATCTTGTTACCTTTAGCGCTATAATGGGTTCCTTTTGCTGTAGCCAACCGCATGTTACTCGACCTCTCGTCGCGCATCGCAACCACCTTGTTTCCTATGCTCGCCATCGTTTTGGCAGGCCTGTTCTACGCGCGCAAATTCAAACCAGATTTCAGCGTACCCAATACCGTCAACATGGATGTCTTTGTGCCAGCGTTAGTGTTTTCGGTTTTAGTCGGGGGCGATTTTCGAGTCGTTGAAATGGGGCAGCTAGCCTTGGGAGCAGCCGCACTCACCCTGCTCTGCGGGCCACTGGTCTGGCTACTCGCCCGCACTTTTGGCTGGCCCGGCAAAGCCTTTGTACCCCCGATTATGTTTCGCAACTCAGGGAATATTGGTCTGCCAATGGCCGTGTTTGCCTTCGGAGAAGACGCACTGCCGGCCGCCACCTTGGTGTTTTTGGTCGAGAACACATTGCATTTTAGCGTGGGCACACGACTGCTCAGCCCGGGGGCTAGCTTGATGCAGGTACTGAAGATCCCTGTTGTCTGGGTATCGGTTTTGGCGCTGGCACTCAATGTGGCTGATACCGCTCCACCGCCGGTGGTTTTAATGCCTATCAAAATGCTCGGTGAGGTGTGTATTCCGCTGATGCTATTTGGGCTGGGCGTTCGTCTGTACAACGCCGACCTGCGCGAGTGGCGCATCGGCTTGGCGGCGGGCATAGCAGCTCCCATTCTTGGGCTTGTGTGCTTTGTGCTGGTGCAACCTTGGCTGGACTTGCCGCCGCTGCAGTTGGCTGCTCTGTTGATCTACGCCGTTCTCCCGCCCGCTGTGCTCAACTTTATGTTCGCCGAACGATTCAAACAGTACCCGGCTAAAGTTGCCTCCATTATCGCCATGTCACATATCGTGTCGCTGGTCAGTTTGCCGCTGGTGCTCGCTTGGGCGCTGAGCAAAATAGTTGTGCCCTAACTCGGATATTTCATTTTTTGTCGCCTGGGGAAAGCCTAAGGCCTTGGCTGTTGGTGCTCAGGTGATTGAGCAACCACTGCTTGCGGCGGCTTATAAAAATCACCGCAAGAGTGATCTCCCCGCCACAAAAAAAGCCCAGCGCCGAGGCGCTGGGCTCAAATATCACCCTCGCGAAAGCGGTGTTTAAGCGTCTTTCAATCCCAACTTTCGGAACACAATGCCCGCGGGGCAAAAGCCGGTAAAACCCAGCTGAAAAACGTTCAGCCCGGCAAAAGCGCACAACCACAACCACGTGGGCTGGGTGAGATCTGCCTGTCCAGATAAATGCGCACCGATCAGGCCAATCAGCACCACCGAGCCCGCCAACACGTGTATAGCACTGCCTATTGTCATGGGTCTCTCCCTCAAAATTTTGGATAACAACTGATGATTCGCGTCAGACGTCGGCTCTGCCGCTCCAAGGCCTGGAGTATAGGGAGGTGGGGCTCTATCGCTAAGTGACTTTGCTACACAAGCCGCGGAGCACACTATCCGACAGACACCAGCTTTTGCACCCACTCAGCCAATACATGCTCAGCCGATTGGCCGGTTTTGAGATCAATCAGCTCATCGGCGCGGGTCTGTCCGGGGTTGATGCACAGCAAAGGCGTGCCTTGCTGGGCTGCCTGACGACAAAACCGGTAGCCCGAATACACTTGTAAGGAAGAGCCAATCACCAACATCGCATCGGCTTGCCGCAGGGCCTGCTGGCAGGCGTGAACCCGCTGCTTGGGTACATTGTCACCGAAAAAAACCACATGCGGTTTCAACACTCCACCGCAGCTCAAACACGCGGGAACCCGCATCTGCGCGATAAGCGCATCGGGTACATCGGCGTCGCCGTCAGGGCGCAATTGGCTAGCCTGAACATCAAAGCCGTGGTTGTCCGCCTCTAGACGCCGCTGTAGCGCTGAGCGCTCGCTGAGCTCACCGCAGCTAAGGCAAATCACTTGATCGAGCCGACCGTGCAGATCAACCACCGCCTGTGAGCCCGCCCGCTGATGCAGACGATCTACATTTTGTGTCACCACCAGTGCCACCCGCCCTAGGCGCTCTATCTCAGCGAGTGCCGCGTGCGCCGCGTTCGGCTGCGCCTTGCCAAAATTTCGCCACCCCACCAAACTGCGCGCCCAATAGCGCTGGCGCACCGTCGGTTCGCGGATAAAGTCCGCGTGTTGGATCGGTTGACTGCCGGTCCACTTGCCTTTGTCGTCTCGGTACGTGGGTATACCCGACGACAGGCTGATACCGGCGCCAGTGAGAACGAAGAGTTGGCTGAATTGACTCAGGTGTTCGCTAAAGGAGGACATCAGGCTGTTGGACTGGCCACTTGATTGATAGTTGGGGACTTGCTTAGATTATAACTTTAGAAGACTCGGGCTCACTCGGGGCCGGTCGAGCGCCTGCAAGAGCCCAATCGGAGCCAGCGCGTCCGTTGTGCTATTACCGAGGTAACGCGGTTTTGCGCTTTAGCGGGTGCCATAAATAAGCTGACCCAGAGGCACACGTCATGACAAAGGCGGGGTTTTTAGCCGAGGGTCTTCGCTGAACTTTTCGATGATCACTCGGTCTAGTAAGAACTTGGAAGAAACACCTGAGACGCATGGTTTGACGTCAACTGTTCAGATAACTTCGTTCATCGACCGCAAGAGTAAACGGTCAATCAGCGCGCTTTTAAGCCTCGCGTTGCTCGCGTGTGCGCTGATGGCGGCTATGCCAGGCTTTGCTTTCTCGTCTTCCGACTCTGCCCCCAGCATCACCTGTCACGACACGCGCATGTTGCACTCTGAGTATTTGGCAAACCCTGAACCCTCGGACCTGCCATCAATTCAGTCATCAGTGTGTAGCGGAGAGTTCCTGGTCAGCGAATACAGCGAGGATTGGTCTACGCCGCTGATCCTACTAGACCACGGGCTATGGCAAACCTATTGGCTCCACTCTTCACCTCAGTTAAGCCCCCTAGTTTCGACAGCTTTTAGCCCACCTTTCAAACCCTCGTTGCGCTCTCACCTGCGTATCGGCCGAATTCATATTTGATCTGATATCACTCAACTGCTGTAGAACAGGACCCGACAGTTCCAGATGCTCAGTAGAAAAACCCTTAACAAGCTTTTAACTTCAGTGGCGTTAGCCCGAATAATTCATCATTGCCGAAAAGCTGGCGCAGGGATTGAGTTTTCCAGTGACACTCGAATAAGCGCTGGCGCGGGGGCGCAGCTCGGCTCAACAGCCACAATTGATTGCGCTTCCCGAAATCAATTCACGGTGGAATAAAAAACCAAGCGAGAATTCGCGCGAACGATGAAATATCCGGGCCAAGGCACAATACCTCCGCTCAGCGTGGGAGAACATAAGAAAATGAAACCTAAAAACACCCGACAACCACACCCTATCTTCGGCAATCGACTAAAGGTTGGTTTACTTTTGAGCACTGCGGCTCTTGTCAGTATTGCTTGGCCTCTACTCTCTCATGCCGACAGCCCAC
>JBMYWE010000175.1:0-5813 GCA_049607125.1 Granulosicoccaceae bacterium
TACTTGTACTTTTTAATCTCACCGCTCTCCAAACGCGACTGATACGACCGCAGCTCGCGTTTGACAACTGGCGCCAAAAAATACAAGCCCAGTATATTCGGTACACAAATCAAGAACACAAGTGCATCCGATATGTCGAGAATGGGTCCTAGTTGAACCATACAACCCAAAGCCACGAAGGCGCAGAAAAGCAGTTTGTACGTCGTCTGTGACTTTTGCTCCTCACCGAACAAATAGGTCCAACCCTTCAGTCCGTAATACGACCAAGAAATCATGGTAGAAAATGCAAACATCATGGCAGCGATAGCCAAAGGATAGGAGAACCAACTGAACTTAGTTTCAAAGGCAGCGGACGTCATGGCGACACCGGTTGCTTCCCCAGCAAAGCCAGGATTTGCTACGACTGTTGTACCAATCACAAGCGCCGTAATAGTACATATAACGATGGTATCGATAAAGGGCTCGAGTAAGGAGACAAAACCTTCGGTCACAGGCTCATTAGTTTTTACTGCAGAGTGGGCAATAGATGCAGAACCTATACCTGCTTCATTGGAAAAAACTGCCCGCTGAAAACCAATGATCATGGCCCCCAAGGCGCCGCCACTGACACCTTCAGCGGTAAATGCACCGGCAAAGATATTGGCGATAGCTTCCGGGAGATAAGCTGCATTCATCACGATAACTATGATCGCAAAGAAACAGTAGAGAACCGCCATAAGCGGCACAATCTTTTCTGTCACGGAAGCGATAGACTTAATGCCGCCAACAATCACAGCAAACACCACAACCGCCATGGCAACACCCACTAACCAGCCATAACCATCGAGCATTCCTCCGGTCACATAGTTGAGCTGAACATAGGCCTGATTGGACTGGAACATATTGCCAATGCCCATCGCACCTATAGCGATGCCGACGGCAAAGAAAGTGCCCATGGCTTTTCCGAAACCTGCCATACCTCGCTCGGCAAAACCATCGCGGAGGTAGTACATCGGCCCTCCAGAGACTGATCCGTCGGGATTGTTCTGGCGATAGCGCACACCCAGCGTACACTCAACAAACTTTGTGGACATGCCCAAGAAACCCGCCAAAATCATCCAGAACGTGGCACCTGCGCCACCGACAGTAACGGCCACTGCGACGCCGCCAATATTGCCAATACCTACGGTGCCAGAAACAGCGGTTGCCAGCGCCTGAAAGTGTGAGACCTCGCCCGCGTGGTTGGGATCAGAGTAATCACCTCGCACCAGCGATAGCGCATGCTTAAAACCGCGAAGGTTGATAAAGCCAGTATACAAGGTAAAAAATACAGCTCCGACAACCAACCACAAGACAACAACAGGTAACTGCGCGCCAAAAAAGCCTATTTTAAAAAAGACAATATCGCCAATTAGCTTCGCTAACGGCTTAGTCATTTCATTGATCGTTTCATCTATTCCCGCGTATGCCGGCGCACTTGATAGCAACACCATCGACAACACCCATAACATGCTTAACTTTCGCATAGCTCCATCCTTTGTATTTGATTGTTCACCCTATTTCTTGGATTCGAGTAGGTGCTTAGGGAACGACCGTCACAGGCACAGTAGATGACTGCACCAAATTGGCAGCAACGCTGCCAAATAGCATACTTTTAACTCCAGAAACGCCGCGCCGACCAATCACCACGTGGGCTACGTCGTGCTCTTGTGCCTGCTGATTAATGAGCTCAACGGTGTTGCCATGTGCGATCACGGTTTCGGCTTGAACACCATGTGACTGACAGTGCTGGGCCATTGGTTCGAGCAACTGTTTACTCGCGCGCCCAAGCTCCTCTTCTCGGCGATTGTGTCTAGCAGCGAGCTCTTCATTGGTATGAAAGCTATAAGGAGACCACTCAATAACATGGGAGAGCAGAATTTTTGCTCGAGAATTCTCTGCTCGCGCAATGGCGTAATCAAGCGCTCGCTGACTACCGTCACTGCCATCAACTGCAACCAATACTAAATTTCGCATCGACCATTCCTTGTTTTACAGGGGAGCTAAAGAGTATCCAAGCAACCCTAGCCAGACCACCACATCCAAAGGTGACAAAGCGCTGGTGCCAAGCTTTTCAAATATTCAATAAACAAATTTTGTTCTACGCCAATTTGAGAATTGCAGTATCAAAAAGGCCGGGCAATTAACCCGGCCTAAGCTTCTTTCTAGTTGACGTTATACATTTCACTTGGGGTAGCGATTATTGACCTCAACGACGTTCAGATCCATGTGGTTACGCATGTAGCGTTCACGTGCATCGAGTTGCGGTTGGTAGTCCCAAGGTGTAAATCTACCTTGCCGGTTAGCCTCGCCCACCAGCCGACGACAGGATTGGCTCTGCATCACATCAGCTTTAAACTGCGCCATGTTCCATCGCTCATCACGCATCCGTTCAAACTCTGCCAATACCTCGGCATGGTCCAACTCTGCCGCTAAGTTGTGCCGTTCGAGCGGGTCCGACTGGAGATTGTAGAGCTGTGTAGGGTCTGCTTCACAATAGGAGTATTTGTACTGACCCTTGCGAATCATCACCATTGGCGCCACAGATCCTTCGGCACAGTACTCTGCCATAATCGCGCGATCCGGGTGCTCCTGGCCTCCCAGTAAGGAGACCACACTTTGACCGTCAATAGCACAAGCCAGATCAGAAGGATCACCGCCTGCCAGCTCCACCAACGTCGGCAAGATATCTTGCGATGCCACAGGGGTATCCAAGCGCCTCGCCTCCCCGTTGGCCTGACAGACGACAAAGGGAATGCGCATGGAGTTTTCAAAAAAGCTCATTTTGTACCACAAACCGCGTTCACCCAGCATGTCGCCGTGATCCGAGCACAACAAGACGGTGGTGTTTTGCGTGAAATCACACGCATCCAACACCTGTAACAACTCCCCCATTTTTTCATCCAAATAAGAGATATTGCCAAAGTAGGCGTGACGGGCATTGCGTATATCTTCTTCGCGCACTTCAAACTTCTGATAATCCACTGCATCAAACAAACGCTTTGAATGTGGGTCTTGCTGCTCGTAGTCCATTCGCGCCACTTTCGGCATCGGTATTTTGTCGTGGTCGTAGAGATCCCAATATTTTTGTCGCGTCATATAGGGGTCATGCGGGTGAGTGAAGCTAACGGTCAAACAAAAGGGCCGAGGGTCTTGACGACGCGCATAGCGATACAACATCGATTGGGCATGATAGGCAGTCTCATCATCAAACTCTAACTGATTGCTAATCTCTGCCACTCCGGCTTCAGTGACTGAGCTGAGATTGTGATACCACCAATCGATGCGCTCCAGAGGTTTCTGCCAGTCCGGTGTCCAGCCAAAGTCGGCAGGGTAGATGTCGGTAGTCAAGCGCTCTTCAAAACCGTGCAATTGGTCTGGCCCGACAAAGTGCATCTTTCCACTCAAGGCGGTTTGATAACCCATCTTGCGTAAATAATGAGCAAAAGTTGGTGTGGTGGCCTTGAACTCCGCTGCGTTGTCGTAAATGCCATTGAGCGACGGCAACTGCCCGGTCATAAAACTGCCGCGGGCCGGCGTGCAGAGAGGACTGGCGCAATAAGCGTTATTGAACGTCACACCCCGCGCCATCAGCGCCTTGATATTGGGTACATGCAAATGTTCAATAAAGCCCTCGTCTAGCAAGGTGCCGGTCATTTGGTCCACCATCAAAATTAAGAAATTGGGCTGATCAGACATAGGACTCCCATCCAGCAGTGATTTAACCCAATCCTAGACCGAAGACTCTAAAAAAGATGGCTTATGAGCGACACCAATCGCCGCTACTTTCGCAGCTTCCGAGCTACGTTGAGCACATCGTTTGACGCGATGAGTCGAGCGGATGCCGTGTACTGGCGGTTGCCATACATTTGATTGCGGCGATCATGCAAGCTTCACTGGCATTGGTCTGGCGACACTGTAAGAGCGCTCGGGCGCGCACGCTCAGCAACAAAATCTTCTGATCAATAACCTGTTGTAGACCAGCTTGTTCCTTACGGCGTAGTGCCCTGAGTGCCAAAGCTGTGGTCTCGATAACATAGTCAAATTGACCATTCTTGTGCGCCAGATAGGCGCGTTTTATCTGCAGCTGTAGATCATCACTAGGGTCTGTCTCACCGCACTCATATCGGGGGGAACGTTTCGATCTGTTTGTCGCGGTAGAGAGCACTCGAGAGGACGCGTATCGACACTGGGTGTCACGTAGAATTTGCGACAGCGGTTCTGTCATCTCAAAACAACTGGCAAGGCTATCTCCAACCTTCTGCTTGTACAGCAAAAGCCCTCTATCCACCGCCAAATGCAACAGAGTATTGATTACTTGCCCACCCCAACGCCGATGACGGTTCACCAGCTGGTTGATCAAACTCAAGGAAAGCTCTGGCGCCGATGACAGAGCCTGCACCCGCTGGATAACAAGAAAGCACATAAAAGCATTAGGTCCGAGCAACTGAGAATCTTCGCTGGAAAGCGAGACAGCAGTTACATCGTCTGAATATTCAACAGGACCCGCCGTCAGCGGCGACTTTTTGAACAGTAAATAACTACTCATCAAGTCTTGGTACTGGTTAAAAAGCCCCAGACTAAAATCAGTGAGCTCGCTCTCGGCCAGAAGAAGTTTAACCCGAGTTTCTGATGGCCGACTGGCCAAGCTTTCGCAAGGTTCAATATCCATATCACCCCCATATTGCGTAAAGGATAGGAAAAATATAGTGCATATTGGATAATTTACTTCATTTGTGCTAGGTCGCGTGTGCAATAACGAGTATCTTATGTACGCAAGAAAAAGGTGAGCTGGCACATGAGTGAGCGACGCGGCTTCTCGGTGAAATCGGAACTGCGCTAGACTGACGCGCTTAGCCGCTCGATTATCGTCTAAACATGGCTCAAATTCGCCCCTTATTGCTTGTCATCACAGCTGCGCTCGCGACCGCCTGCAGCATCAAACCTCCCCGAGAGCCGAGCCCACCGAGATTTGTCGTCGACGACTCACTGCGTACCCGCCTGCCCGCCTACCGCCTAAGCTGCAACAAAGGGCTCATTTGCGACAATGCCGACTCCGGCACTTCCGTACCGGCAAGTTGTACCAGTGAGAACGCCGATCGCACCTGCCTCAAAGCTTGTCGCTGGACCTGCGCACTGTACGACGGGCGTCGCGGCCAGTTGACTGTTATCGCCCGCCAGCGCGGGATCGATGGCTGCTGGCAAATCCCCAAAGACGAGCCCTTCTTTCTGGACGGCATTCGCTTTGAAGCCAACAACCGATGCCCTCACGGTGTGTCACTCAGCGAGTAGAGATCATTCGTCTTTCTGTAGACGCAAGCCGCCTAGACACTGAGTAAGGTTTCAAACCCACCGAATATCATACGGTGTCCATCAAACGGCATCGGGTTCACATCTTCCTGCAAACGCGGGTCGGCCATGGCCGCCGCCATACCTATGTCGCGTGTAGCTTTGTCGGGCCAAGTGATCCAACTAAACACCACGACTTCATTGTCCTTGCACTGCACCGCCAGCGGCATAGACGTTCGCTTACCCTCTGGTACATCCACCCCCCAATTTTCCACTAAGTTAATCGCACCGTACTCCTTAAACACCACGGCGGCCGAGCGTGCATGACGCAAGTATTCCTCTTTATTAGCTGTAGGAACAGCAGCTAAAAATCCGTCGACGTATGACATAGCATTCCTCACGAGAACTCGAAGTCGGGTTTCTCAGCATAGATGATTTTGTGTTTTTTTTATTCACCCCAGCCGAACGATACAATCGGTTACACAGAGTGACACACCGTTACGCAA